>NZ_JAZAQP010000019.1:0-115640 GCF_036231725.1 Pseudomonas sp. JH-2
GCCTACGGCGTTATCCGCCAAATCGCGGACAGAGTCCGCTCCTACGGAGAGCCCGTGCTTCACGGCAAATTGTAGGACTCTGTCCGCGATTACCCTCGTTCGCGGGAATGACTAGACCTCCGGGTGCCGGTCGATCTCCAGGCCGCCACCCTGCTGGCAGGCGAAGCTGCGCCGGCCCTCGACCTTGGCCCGGTACATGGCGCCGTCGGCGCGCAGCAGCAGTTCCTCGGCGCTGTTGCCATCATCGGGATAGAGCGCGATGCCGATGCTGGCCCCCACCTGCACAACCGCGCCCTGCAGCAGCAGCTTCTCGCCGAGGGTGGCGAGGATCTTGCGCGCCACGGCCGAGGCGGTGCCGGCGATGCCCGGCCCGCGCAGCAGCACCACGAACTCGTCGCCGCCCAGGCGCGCCACCAGGTCGTGGTCGCGCACCGCGTGGCGCAGGCGGCGGGCGATGATGGTCAGCACCTCGTCGCCGGCGGCGTGGCCCATCTCGTCGTTGATGCGCTTAAAGTAGTCCAGGTCGATGAACAGCAGTGCCAGCTGCTCGTGGCTGGCGGCCACCTGGGCGATGGCCTGTTCCAGCTGCGCGAAGAACTGCATGCGGTTGGGCAGGCCGGTCAGCGAATCGTGGTTGGCCAGGTGCTGCAGCTCCTGCTGGCTGCGGCTCATCGCCTCCATGCGCGCCTTGAGCTCCTTGCGCAGCTGGTCGAAGCCGCGTGCCAGCAGGCCGATCTCGTCCTGGCGCTGCAGCGGCAGCTCGGCGGCCAGGCTGTGCTCGGCCTGGAAGCGCACCGCGGCATGGATCAGCATCTGCAGCGGGCGCGTCAGCGCACGGGCGAAGAGCACCGCCAGGGCGGTGGCCAGCAGGCTGAACACCAGCACCATCTGGATGATGCTCAGGCCCAGCGGCCGGCCACTGGCCAGCACCTCGTCCAGCGGCCGGGCCAGGCCGAGCACCACGAAATGCCCCTGGCCGGGCAGCCCGAAGGGCTTGCGCACGAAGGCCATGATCCGCCCGTGCTCGCGGTGCGCGCCCTGCAGGTCGTTGACCAGCACGCTGCCGGCGCCCTCGAACAGCCCGCGGGTCTCGACGAAGCTGTCCTGCACCAGGATGCGCCGGCCCTTGTCGAAGCCGAAGGTCATGGCCGGGTCCGGGTGCACCAGGAAGTCGCCCCACTCGTTGGTCAGGTACAGCTCCAGGCCCTGCGGCAGGTCGGCCACCAGCTGGTCGAGGAATTTCTTCAGGTCGACGTTGATCACCACCACGCCTTCGTTGCCACCTGCGCCACCGGGCACCGGGGTGGCCACGCGCAGCGTCGGTGCGCCGTCGGCGGCGTGGGCGCCCTGCTCGTGGTTGACCGTGATCGGCGAGACGAACACCTGCCCCGGCGCCAGCGCCAGGCTCTCGAAGACGTAGGGGAAGTGCCCCTTCTCCTGCAACTGCTCGCCGTCCACGCGCAGCACGCGCTGGCCGTCGCGGTCGTAGCGCAGCACTTCCAGGCCATGCTCCTGGCGGCCGATCAGGCGTACCTGGGAATACTGCGGGTGCAGGCGCATGAAGGTAGCGAACACGCCGGCCAGGCGCTCCTGCGCCACCAGGTCCACCACGTTGCCGGGCGGCGCGGCCACCTTGGGCGCCGAGGGCATGTTGGCCAGGGTCAGGGCGTCGGCGCCGATGTCGTCCAGCAGCGAGCTGAAGCGCTGGGCGAGCAGTTGGGTGGACGTCAGCAGGTTGCGCTCGGCCTCGTTGGTCAGCAACTGGCGGTTGGCCGTGTAGGCGTAGTAGCCGGTGACGCCGGAGGACAGGATGCCGATGCAGGCCAGGAGGATGCTGAGCTTGGCGATGATCCCCAGGCGCATCAGAAGCGCTCCGCCCGGTCGCCGGAGACGATGCGGCTCCACAGCGCCTCGCGGCGGCCCACGTCCTCCACCGGCTGCAGCCAGTACAGGCGTGCCCCGGTATCCGGCGCGGCCGCTGCGCCCAGGGTGTTGTCCAGGCCCTGGCGCTGGGTCAGCAGGGCGCTGACCGAGGGTTCCAGCATGTAGTCGATCCACGCCTGGGCCAGGGCCCGGTCGCCGGCGCTACGGGTCACCGCCCAACAGTCCAGCCAGGCCAGCGCCCCCTCCTCGGGGATGGCGTAGCCGACGTCGGCGCCGGCCTGGCGCAGCTGTGTCAGTTGCTGGGCGCCATAGTTGGCGAACATCAGCGCCGCACGGTGCTGCACGAACAGGGCGGTGGCCTCCTCGGGCAGGCTGTAGTAGGCCAGCAGGTTGCGTCGCAGCTCCACCAGGCGCAGGGCCACGCGCCGCGTCTGCCGGGCGTCGAGGTGGAAGGGGTCGGGCAGGCCCAGGCTCAACGCGGTGAAGGAGAAGTTGTGCTGGGCGCTGTTGAAGGCCAGCACCTTGCCCTGGTAGCGCGGGTTCCACAGCTCGGCCATGCTGCGGGGCGGCTGGGGCACCTGGCGGCGGTCGTAGATCAGCCCGATGGCGGCGTAGGTGTAGGGAATGGCATAGACCTGGCCCTCGGCGACCAGTCCGCCGATGCCGGCCAGGTCACGGAAGCGCGGCTGCTGCCGGCGGGTGTTGGGAATGGCCGCCAGGTCCAGCGGCTGCAGCAGCCCGGCGCGCTGGTAGCGCTGGATTTCCGCGGTATTGGCGGCGACCACGTCGAACAGCCGTCCGCCCTGGGCATGCAGGCGATCCCACAGGGCCTCGTCGGAATCCACGAAGGTCACCGCCACCCGGGCCCCTTCGCGCCGCTCGAAGGCCTTCACCACGTCGGCGTCGGCATAGCCGGGCCAGGCGAGCACGTGCAAGGTCCGCTCGTCCTGAGCCAGCGCCTGGGCCGTCAGCCCCGCCAGAATCACTGCCAACAGCCAACTGCCGATGTCGCGCATAGCCCCGCCCTGGTAGACACCACCACCGCCCGGCGACGAGGCGGGTGTGGCGCCGTCATTATGCTCGCTTCCCCGAAAGGCACGGCGGCCGGGGCCGCCGAAGCCAATGATGACAGCATGACAGTATTGCCGCGCCACGCAAGGGAGGCGGCGCGGATTCGGCTCGCTGTTTGTCGGGCGGAGGGGCGTGAGGGGTAGCTGGCGTCTCCGGATGACTCCGGACTCGCCACTCGCTCCCTGACCCTCCCCAACCGTTCGGCGCGACGCGCGACCGCGAAGCTCCCGGGTTCCCCGTAGGGCGCATAACGCCTACGGCGTTATCCGCCAATGGCCCCGGACACCGCTGTTCGGGCCGGCGGCGGATAACCGCGAACGGTTATTCGCCCTACGGTTGGCCAACGACACCCTGCACGCTCCGCTCCGCCTTTCCCCCACGCCCCAACCATGGCAGCATATCGGCCCCAATCCGGCCCACCGATCGGGACGCTGCCGCTTGCGCCGTCATTCAGCACAGTACCGCCTCGCCTCCTGGCTGGCCGTCATGGCCCTCGGGCTGCTGCTGTTCGCCCCGACCTTCTCGCGCACCCTCGAGGCCGTCGAGCACACCTCGCCGCCGCAGGGTGCCTGGTGCTCCGCCCATGACATGGGGCAGATGCCCATGGACCATGGGGCCATGCAGCAGGCCCCGGCCGACGACCACGGCGGCATGGTCCACAACAGCCTCGACCCGGCCTGCGGCTACTGCACCCTGCTGCACGACAGCCCGGCGCTGCTCTGGGCCATCGCCATGGCCCCGGCGCTGGGGCCGGTCAACGCCCAGGCGCCGCCGCCGGCGCTGCCCCTCCCGCCCTTCCTGCACCTGCTGGACGTCCGTCCGCGCGGCCCGCCCCTGGCCTGATCCCGTTCCACGACACCCCGAACCCGCGCCCCGCGCGTGCGTGCCCCTGCGCGCACGCCTGGCCGCGCTCCCGTCGTCCTGAACAAGGATCATCCGGATGTCCACATCCCTGCGCCGGTGCGTTGCCTACGCACTGAAGCCCCCGGCCGCCCGCACCCTGCTCTGCGGCCTGGCCGGCAGCCTGCTGCTGCCGGCCCACGCCGAAACCGCCGCCGACGGCGACGCCCCCTCCCGCCTGGCCGACGTGGTGGTCAGCGCCGAAGGCCAGCAGCCGCTGCCCGCCGCGCTGGCCAGCGCCCCCGCCGTGGTCGAGAGCCGCACGGCCGAACAACTGCGCGAGAGCACCAACCTGGTGACCTCCGCCCAGGCCCTGAAATACCTGCCCAGCCTCGAGGTGCGCGAGCGCTACATCGGCGACCGCAACGGCATCCTCGCCACCCGCACCACCGGCACCATCTCCAGCGCGCAGTCGCTGGTCTACGCCGACGACCTGCTGCTCTCCAACCTGCTCGGCAACAGCTACGGCTTCCCGCCGCGCTGGGGCCTGGTGGCGCCCGCCGAGATTTCCCGGGTGGACGTGCTCTACGGCCCGTTCAGCGCGCTCTACCCGGGCAACTCCCTGGGCGGCGTGGTGACCCTGGAGACGCGCATGCCCACGCGCCCGGAATTCCACGCCTCGGTCACCGGCTCGCGGCAGGACTTCGACCTCTACGGCAGCCATGACGACTATGGCACCGGCGACATCAGCCTGGCCGCCGGCGACCGCCGCGGGCCGCTGTCGGTATGGGTGTCCTACGACCACCTGGACAGCCAGGGCCAGCCGATGAGCTATTCCACCGCCGGCCTGTCGGGCAAGGCCCCGGTGGCCGGCGCGCCCAGCGCCGGCGGCGCGCACTCGGACAGCGACCAGAACGGCAAACAGCGCCTGGTGTTCGGTGGCTACTCCATCGACCACAGCCTGCAGGACCAGGGCAAGCTCAAGCTGGGCTGGGACTTCGATTCGGGCGTGACCGCGGTCTACACCCTGGGCCTGTGGTCCAACGACTCCCACACCGGCGTCGACAGCTACCTCAAGGACGCCAGCGGGCGCACCCTGTACAACGGCACGGTCAACATCGACGGGCAGTCGTACAAGGTCTCCGGCCTCAACCCCAGCCGCACCGACGAGCTGCACCTGCTCAACGGCCTGTCGCTGGCCAGCCACAGCGGCGGGCCCTTCGACTGGCAGGCCTCGGTCAGCGACTACCGCTACCTGGATTCGGCCACCCGCACCGCCTCCAACTACGGCCAGAGCCTGGCCGGCACCCGCCAGGTGCAGGACGGCACCGGCTGGCAGACCGGCGAACTGCGCGGCACCTGGCGCCCCGACGCGCACGAGCTGACCTTCGGCTACCACATCGACGACTACCTGCTGAAGCAGCGCACCTACCAGCTGGACGACTGGAAGTCCGGCGGCGACGGCGCCAAGGTCGCGGCCTCCGGCGGCGAGACGCGCACCCAGGCGCTGTACCTGCAGGACGCCTGGAAGTTCGCCCCGCGCTGGACGCTGACCCTGGGCGCCCGCGCCGAGCACTGGGAAGCCTTCGACGGCTTCAACCGCGACGTCACCACCACGCCCCAGGTGGCCCACTACGACGACCAGCAGCGCAACGACATCTCGCCCAAGGCGGCGCTGGCCTTCGACATCACCGACGCCCTGCAGACACGCTTCTCCTACGGCCGCGCGGTGCGCTACCCGACCGTGGGCGAGCTGTTCCAGCAGATCAGCAGCGGCACCCAGCTGGTGCAGAACAACCCGGACCTGAAACCCGAGGACGTGCGTTCCTTCGACTGGACCACCCAGTACGGCTGGGACCGCTACCTGCTGCGCGTCTCGCTGTTCCAGGAAGAACGCCACGACGCGCTGTTCTCGCAGACCGACACCAGCGTCAGCCCCAACGTCACCCGCATCGCCAACATCGACCGCGCGCGCCTGCGCGGCATCGAGAGCGCGCTGGACGCCAGGGACGTCGGCCTGCCCGGCCTGGACCTGTCCGCCAGCCTGACCTGGACCCAGGCGGAAATCCTCGAGGACCAGCCGACCCCCGCCGCCGAGGGCAACGACTACCCGCGCATCCCGCGCTGGCGGGCGCGCCTGTCCGCGGTCTACCACCAGGATTCGCGCCTGACCTATGCCCTGGGCTACCGCTATTCCAGCGCCGCCTACGGCACCCTGCTGAACACCGACGACAACCACGACACCTACGGCGGCATCAGCCGCTACAGCGTGTTCGACGTCAAGGCCAGCTACCGCATCGACGAGCACCTCACCGCCTCGGCCGGCATCGACAACCTGGGCAACGAGAAGTACTACGTCAGCCACCCCTACCCGCAGCGCACGGCCTTCCTCGGCCTGAGCTACGACTACTGAGGCCCGCCATGCAACCAGCCAACCGCGCCGCGCTGTACCGCCTGATCTGGCGCTGGCACTTCTATGCAGGCCTGTTCTGCATCCCGTTCATCCTCGCCCTGTCGCTCACCGGCTCCATCTACCTGTTCCGCCCGCAGATCGACGCCCTGCTCGACAGCCCCTACAACCAGGTGGACGCCAGCGCCGCGCGGCTGCCGGTCAGCGAACAGGTGCGCGCAGCCCTGGCCGCGGTGCCCGGCGCGCGACTGAACGCCTACCAGTTGCCGGATGGCCCGCGCGATGCGGCGCAGGTGCTGGTCGGCAGCGGCGAGGGGCTGTACCGCGTCTACGTCGACCCGACCGATGCCCGGGTGCTGCACCGGGTGGCCGAGGACCAGCGCTTCAGCCGCCAGCTGTTCCACCTGCACGGCGAGTTGCTGATGGGCAGCACCGGTTCCTACCTGGTGGAGCTGGCCGCCTGCTGGACGGTGCTGTTGCTGGTGACCGGCCTGTACCTCTGGTGGCCGCGCGGCACGCGCCTGGGCGGGGTGCTCTACCCGCGCCTGGGCCAGCGCGGCCGGCTGTTCTGGCGCGACCTGCACGGGGTGACCGGGTTCTGGGTGTCGCTGTTCGCCCTGCTACTGATCCTCAGCGGCCTGCCCTGGGCGACCTTCTGGGGCGGTGCGCTCAAGGACGTCCGCCAATGGGTGGCCAGGCAGACGGTGCAACAGGACTGGACCACCGGCCGCGCCTCTGAAATGGCCCAGCGCCGTGCGCAGAACAGCGCCCCGGCGGACGAGCACGCCAACATGCCGGGCATGATGCACCACGCCATGCCCGGCATGCCGCCGCCGGCACCGGACTACACCGCCCTGGACCGCATGCTGCCGACCGTGCAGGCGCTGGACCTGCCCTACCCCGTGCTGCTGGCGCCGCCCTCGGCCATGGCGCCGCGGTGGACGGCGCGTTCGGACGCGGCCAACCGCCCGCAGCGCGTCAACCTGGTGCTGGACGCGCAGACCGGTGAAGTGCTCGAGCGCGTGGACTTCGCCCAGCGGCCGCTGCTGGACCGCGTCATCGGCTATGGCGTGGCGGCCCACGAGGGCCAGCTGTTCGGCGTGGCCAATCAACTGCTCGGCCTGTTCACCACCCTGGGGCTGGTCTGCCTGGCGCTCAGCGCCCTGGTGCTCTGGTGGCGGCGCCGGCCCCGGGGCGTGCTGGGCGCGCCGGCGGCCATGGCGGGGGCGCGCTACCCGGCGCTGGCCCTCACCGTGCTGGTGCTGCTGGGGCTGTACCTGCCGCTGCTGGGGGCGTCGCTGCTGCTCGTCTGGCTGCTGGAGCGCTGCCTGCTGTCGCGCATCGCCCCGCTCGCCCGCTTCCTCGGCCTGGGCGGCTACAGCGCCTCGGCCAACGGGTAGAGTAGCTCTTCCTTGTAGCCGGCCCAGACCCGCAGCACGTCGGGGAAGCTCGCGTCCAGCTGCGGGTCGCCGCTGTCCACCAGCAGCGGCCGGCCCTCCAGGGTGCCGAGCTTGCGCTTGGTGGCCACCACCCGCAGGCGTTCCAGGCCGATGGCGCGCAGCACCCGCGGGCTGATCTGCTGGTTGCCGCGGCCGATCACGTGGCCCTGGCCGCCGATCACCGTCACCAGCAGCCAGCTGGGGTAGTCGTCCACCAGTTCGAACAATTGCTGCTCGGTGACGTCGCGGGCGATCACCTCGCCGTTCTCGATCACGTCCACGCCCAGCAGCGTGGTCTCCAGGCCCAGCTCGCGGGCCAGGCCGTGCAGCGTCGAGCCGGGGCCGAAGACGTAGCGCACGCCGTCCTCCCAGGTGTCGCGCAGCCAGTCGGCGATGTCGGCCAGCACCAGCTCCTCGGTCTCCACCCCGGCCTGCTTCACGTGCTGCATGAAGCGGCCTTCCTCCGGCACCGTCAGCTCGGCGTACCAGCGCGCCGCCACCCTGCCCTCGCGCAGCGCCGCCTCGTCGAGGTCGCGCACCTCGCCCTGGGCCAGGCGCACCAGGCCGCCCTCCACCAGGCGCCGGGCCAGCTCGCCGGCCGCCCGCGGGCTGACCGCGTAGACCCCGGAATGGATCTTCACCCCGGCCGGGATGCCCAGCACCGGCTGGCCCTCGCGCGCCACCGCGGCGACGTCGCGGGCGGTGCCGTCGCCGCCGGCGAAGAGGATCAGCGCCACCCCGGCGTCCTGCAGCAGGGTCACGGCACGCCGGGTGTCCTCGGCGCTGGTCTGCTCGTCCGCCAGCTCGCCAATCACCTCGAAATGAAAGCCCAGCTCGGCCAGCAGGTCGCCGCCCATCGGCCCCGGGAAGGTCAGCCAGCGCAGGCGCTCGCGCAGCGGCAGCAGCACCTCCAGGGCCTGGCGGGTACGCTCGGCCGCGCGCGGCGCGGCCCCCAGCGCCAGGGCCCGTTCGGCGACGCCATCGCTGCCCTTGAGCGCGGCGGCGCCGCCGATACCGGCCAGCGGATTGACGATCAGGCCCAGGTGAAATCCGTCCATACTCAACCTCAAAGGACTTTCCCACGGATACCAGGTCCGGGAGGGACCGGCTCATAACAAGCATTCACCGCCCCGCCGCCCGGCTTGCGCCCGCGGCCATGGCGGTCGTTTCGCCCGGCGTGCGCTGCGCTGTCACCGGGACTTCATGTGATTCTGCCTAGACTGCAGCAGCTTTCGATGAGGAGTTTGGCCATGAGCTCGCACCCGACCCACGACAACGCCCCACGTCGCGAACCCCCGCGGCCGACCCCGGACCAGCCGGTGGGCGGCTCGATCATCGACGCCCAGGGCCGCGAGATACCCATCACCGAAGACATGATCCAGCGCGCCTGCCGCGAACTGGAGGGCAGCTGCGTGCAAAAGCGCGCGCGCTGAGCCCCTCCGGCCCGCCGCGCCCGCGGCGGGCCCTCTTCCCCGTCTCGCCTACTCGCCCACCCGGTTGGCGCCCAGCGCCCGCACCAGGCGTTCCAGCGCCGGCGCCTCGCCCTGGATGTCCACCCACAGGCCGGTGATCTCGCGGCGCGGCGGGTAGTGCTTGCGCAGCGCATCGAAGGCCTCGCGGCGCGCTTCGGCGCTGCCCACCAGGCTACGCCGGAAGGCCGCGTCGTCGCCACGCGGGTCGTACACCGCGCGGCACAGCAGGCCCAGCGCCCAGTCCGGCGCGCAGTCCTCGCCCAGGCCCAGTTCCATCAGCCATTGCGCCGGCAGCAGGTCGTCCAGCTGCACGCTGGGCTCGATGCCGCGCCAGGTGCAGAAGGCCTCGTAGATCTGCGCGGTGCCGCGCAGCTTGCCGTCCAGGCTGTAGCCGGCGATGTGCGGAGTGGCGATGCGGCACAGCTGGGCCAGCTCGGGGTCGGCCTGGGGCTCGCCCTCCCACACGTCCAGCGCCACATCGAGGTTGGCGCCGCTCTCCAGGCGCTGGCGCAGCGCCAGGTTGTCCACCACCGCGCCGCGGCTGGCGTTGAGCAGCCAGGCGCCGGGGCGCAGGTGGGCCAGGCGCTCGGCGTCGATCAGGTGGCGGGTCATGTGCGCGCCCATGCTGGTCAGCGGCGTGTGCAGGCTGATCACGTCGCATTCGTGGACGATCTCCTCCAGGCTGACGAAATCGCCGCCCTCGGCGGCCTGCCGCGGCGGGTCGCACACCCGCACGTCCCAGCCCAGGCCGCGCAGCACGTCCACCAGGCGCCCGCCGACCTGGCCGGCGCCGACCACGCCGTAGCGGCGCCTGGCCAGGTCCGCGCCGTGGGCCTCGGCCAGCGCCAGCAGGCTGCCCAGCACCCAGTCCACCACGCCGCGGGCGTTGCAGCCCGGGGCGCTGGACCAGGCGATGCCGGCCTCGGCGAAGTAGGCCAGGTCCAGGTGGTCGGTGCCGATGGTGCAGGTGCCGACGAAGCGCACCGCGCTGCCTTCCAGCAGCTCGCGGTCGACCTGGGTCACCGAGCGCACCAGCAGCACCTCGGCGTCGCCCAGGGCGGCGCGGTCGATGGCGCGCCCGGGGACGCGGCGGATGTCGCCCTGGGCGCCGAAGAAAGCCTCGGCCAGGGGAATGTTCTCGTCGGCAAGGATGCGCATGGGCAAAGCTCCTGTGAGGAAAGCGCCTACGGATGATTCCCGTCACTTTACCAGCGCCACGGCCGGGGGTCGCGGCCCGCGTGCGCGGCGCTTTCCTGACCATGGCGTCAGGCGATAGACTGGCCGGCTTGCCAACGTACGCTCAGCCAAGGACAGCCGTGACTGCCATTGCCCAGCCCGTCTCGCGCGGACGGCGCATCGCCACCGAACTCAGGGAGCTGCTCACCCTCGCCGCGCCCATCATGATCGCCCAGCTGGCCACCACCGCCATGGGCTTCGTCGACGCCGTCATGGCCGGCCGCGTCGGCCCGCGCGACCTGGCCGCAGTGGCCCTGGGCAACTCCATCTGGATTCCGGTGTTCCTGCTGATGACCGGCACCCTGCTGGCCACCACCGCCAAGGTCGCCCAGCGCTTCGGCGCCGGCGACCAGCCCGGCACTGGCCCGCTGGTGCGCCAGGCGCTGTGGCTGGCGCTGCTGGTGGGGCCGCTGGCGGCGGCCGCGCTGTGGTTCCTCTCCGAGCCCATCCTGCGGGCGATGAAGGTCGAGCAGGCGCTGATCGAACCCAGCCGCTTCTACCTGCGCGGCATCGCCTGCGGTCTGCCGGCGGTGGCCTTGTACCACGTGCTGCGCTGCTTCAGCGACGGCCTGGGGCGCACCCGGCCGAGCATGGTGCTGGGCATCTGCGGGCTGCTGCTGAACATCCCGCTGAACTACGTGCTGATCTACGGCCACCTGGGCTTCCCCGCCCTGGGCGGCGCCGGCTGCGGCTGGGCCACCGGCACGGTGATGTGGTTCATGCTGCTGGGCATGCTGGTGTGGGTGAACAGCGCCCGGGTGTACAAGCCCAGCGCCCTGTTCGCCCACTGGGAGCGGCCCGACCGCAAGGTGATCGGCGCCCTGGTCAGCGTCGGCCTGCCCATCGGCATCGCCATCTTCGCCGAGTCGAGCATCTTCTCGGTGATCGCCCTGCTGATCGGCGAGCTGGGCGAGAAGGTCGTGGCCGGCCACCAGATCGCCCTGAACATCAGCGCCCTGGCCTTCATGATCCCCTACGCCCTGGCCATGGCGGTGACCGTGCGCGTCGGCCAGGCCCTGGGCGCCAGCCGCCCGCGCGACGCGCGCTTCTCCGCCGGCACCGGGATGGCCACGGCGCTGGCCTGGGCGGCCATCTCGGCCAGCGCCATGCTGCTGTTCCGCGAGCACATCGCCGCGCTCTACACCCGCGACCCCGAGGTGCTGGCCCTGGCCGCCGCGCTGCTGGTGTACTCGGCGCTGTTCCAGTTCTCCGACGGCCTGCAGGTCACCGCCGCCGGCGCCCTGCGCGGCTACCAGGACACCCGCGCGACCATGATCATCACCCTGTTCGCCTACTGGGGCATCGGCCTGCCGGTGGGCTACAGCCTCGGCCTCACCGACTGGTTCCAGCCACCCACCGGCCCGCGCGGGCTGTGGGAGGGGCTGATCGTCGGCCTGACCTGCGCGGCCATCCTGCTGGGCATCCGCCTGGCGCGCAGCGCGCGGCGGCACATCCGCTTGCAGCAGGCGCGGGGGGCGCAGCCCGGAAACCAGTCCTAAGCCGCGGATGCATTCCAACACCCATCGATATGGCGTAAAGTGCCCAGGCGTGCATACTAGGTATATACACTGTAATTACCAGGAGCTGCGAGCATGTCCAAAGAAGCGGTCTTCACCATGAAACTAGAGGCCGAACTTCGGGCCGATTTCATGGCTGCTGCGGAAGCGGCCCATCGTCCTGCCTCGCAAGTGATGCGGGAACTGATGCGGGAGTTCATCCGTGAACAACGCCAGTCCCGCGAATATGACGAGTATCTCCAGCGCAAGGTCGAAGCCGCGCGCGCTTCCGTGCAGGCCGGGCAGGGTCGCTCGAATGAAGAGGTCGAGGCCGACTTCGCAGCCCGTCGAGCCAAGGCCATGGGCCACGGATGAAGGTTCTCTGGACGCCGCAGGCGGAACAAGACCGCAGCGATATCTGGGACTACATCGCCGTCGATAATCCGTCGGCGGCCGTACGTATGGACGAACTGTTCTCCAGGATGGCCGGCGCACTGACGCAGTTTCCCCAAAGGGGCAAGCCGGGCAGGATTCCCGGAACCCGTGAACTGATTCCCCACGAACATCACCGCCTCGTCTATCAGGTAGAAGACGAGGTCGTCAGGATATTGGCCCTCGTGCATACGGCCAGGCACTGGCCGCCGCTGCAGGTCTGAGATCGCCACAAGCCACATGGCCCTGCGCAAGCGGTTAGACTCCCAGGCTTCACCTCCAAGGAGCTTTCCCCCATGAGCGACGCCCCCGTCACCGCCAGCCACGCCGGCATTCCCTACCAGGTCAGCCTGTCCGACGGCCTGCACCAATGGCTGGCCGACGAGCCCGCCGAGCTGGGCGGCGGCAACCAGGGGCCGGCGCCCTTCCAGCTGCTGCTGTCGTCCCTGGGCGCCTGCACCGCCATCACCCTGGCCATGTACGCGCGGCGCAAGCAGTGGCCGCTGGACGGCATCCAGGTGCAACTCGCGCTGAGCCAGGAGAAGCCCGGCAACAGCCGCATCGCCCGCGACATCGGCCTGAACGGCGCGCTGGACGACGCCCAGCGCCAGCGCCTGCTGGAGATCGCCAACGCCTGCCCGGTGCACAAGCTGCTCAGCGGCGAAATCCACATCGACAGCCGGCTGCGCTGAAGCCGGCCGGCAAAATCCGCCGCCTGGGCCAGACTGAAGGGGGTTCCCCAGCCGCCCCGGAGCCGGCATGCAACCCCTGCTCGTCTACCTCCGCGCCCTGCTGCAGCCCACGGCCGACAGCCTGCTGTTCGCCCTGCGCACCGTGCTGGCCGGGCTGCTGACGCTGTACCTGGCCTTCCTGCTCGACCTCGACCAACCCAAGTGGGCGAGCATGACGGTGGTCATCATCAGCCAGCCGCTGGCCGGCATGACCCTGCAGAAGAGCTTCGCCCAGGTGCTGGGCACCACCCTCGGCGGCGCGGTGGCGGTGGGCGTCATGGCGCTGTTCCCCCAGGCGCCGCTGCCCTTCCTGCTCACCCTGGCGCTGTGGCTGGGGCTGTGCACCGCCGGCGGCACCCTGCTGCGCTACACCCATTCCCATGCCTTCGTGCTCGCCGGTTTCACCGCGGTGATAGTGGCGCTGCTGGCCCAGCCCGACCCGCAGGGCACCTACGGCCTGGCCATCACGCGGGTCACCGAGACGCTGCTGGGGGTGGCCTGCGTGACCCTGGTCAGCCTGTTCTTCGCCCGCCCCGAAGGCGTGGCGCGCGGCTACTTCGCCAAGGTCGACGTGCTGCTGCGGCTGATCGCCGTGCATGCCGCCGCGGCGGTGCGCGCGCAGGAGCCGGAGGAAGACTTCCGCCGCCGGCAGATGCAGCTGCTGGGCGAGATCGGCGCCCTGGAAGGCTTGCGCCGCCACCTCTACTTCGACGCCCCGCGCCTGCGCAGCGTCGACGGCCTGGTGCAGCTGCTGGGCAACCAACTGGTGCTGATGACCTCGCGCCTGGCCATCCTGCACCGCCAGCGCACGCTCGTCCTGCAACGCCTGGACGGCCCGCTGCCGCCAGCCGTGCAGCGCCTGCGCGAGGACGAGCTGGCCTGCCTGGAAGAACTGGCGCGCCACGGCAACGCCCTGCCCGCCGCCAGCCGCAAGCGCATCACCCGACTGCGCCGGCGCTTCGACAACGCCGCCAGCGAAGTCGAGCAGCTCGCCGACGGCCTGCCCGCCGCCCTGCGTTCGCTGGCCTGGGGCCTGCGCTACGAGCAGGCGCGGCTGATGCAGCAGCTGGACGAAATGCTGGAGCTGGCCGAGGCCATCCGCGAGGGCCGCCCGGGCAGCTGCGCGGTGCACCAGGGCCGCGCCCAGGCCCTGCACCTGGACTACCGCCTGGCGCTGATGAACGGGGCGCGCGCCTTCCTGGCGCTGAGCCTGGGCGCGCTGGTGTGGATCGAGACGGCCTGGGACGGCGCCCGCGGCGGGCTGATCCTGGTGGCCATCCTCTGCTCCCTGCTGGCCACCTTCCCGCGGCCGCTGGCGGCCTGCCAGAACTACCTGCGCGGCCTGCTGCTGGCCTTCCTGGCCTCGGCGCTGCTGCTGTTCCTCGGACTGCCGACGGTGGCCGACTTCGAGATGCTGGCGCTGCTGCTCGCGCCGCTGCTGTACCTGGTCGCCATCGGCCTGTACAGCCCGCAGACCGCCGGCATCGCCATCGGCCTGGGGCTGACCAGCTTCCTCATGGTCGGGCCACAGAACCAGGGCGTCTGGTTCAACGACGCCATCCAGTGGTTCGAGTTCGCCGGCGGCTACGCCTTCGCCACCGGCCTGTCGCTGCTGGCCTACGCCTGCATCTTCCCCTTCGCCCCGGACGCGCGCATCCGCCGGCTGTTCCTGCAGAGCCGCGAGGAGGTACGCCAGGTGCTGCTGGCCCGGCCCGACGAGGCGCACCGCTTCAGTTTCGAGAGCCGCCTGGTGGACCGCCTGGCGAACATGCTCGGGCTGCTGCCGGCGGCGCGCGAGGCGCTGTCGGCGCGGCGCTTCGAATGCACCCTGGCGTGCATGACCCTCGGCGTGGTGCTGCACCAACTGCGCCGCGAGGCCCTGGCCCCGGGGCTGCCGGCGGACTTCCGCGCGCCCCTGGCGCAGTGCCTGGACGACCTCGCCGAGGCGCTGGCGCAGCCGCCACGCCGTGGCCTGGACGAGTTGCTGCCGCGCCTGCGCGGCCTGAGCGAGCGCCTGGACGCCTTCCACGCCGAACGCGAAACCGCCCCCGGCCTGGCCCTGCGGCCACTGTTCGCCAGCGCCGTGTCGCTGCTGATCGCCGCCGCCCTGCTGGAGCGCTACCGCGACCTGCTCGGCGAACCCCCGTCCCCCCTGCAAGCCACGCGGGAGAACCTGCATGCCCACTGACTTCGAGATCGGCGGCGTCTACCTGCCCCCCGTCGCCCAGGCGCTGATCCTCGCCCTGCCCCTGTTCATCGCCCTGGACTGGCTGCTGCGGCGCATCGGCGTGATGCGCCTGGTGTGGCACGAGGCGCTGTTCGAGGGCGCCCTCTACGCTTGCCTCTGCGCCGGCCTGGTCCTGCTGATGGGAGCGCTGCACTGACATGGATTCGCTACGCAAGCTGTTGCCGCCGCTCCTCACCCTGGCCGTGGTGCTGCTGGCCGTGGTCCTGGGCAGCTACGCCTGGAGCTACTACACCTGCGCCCCCTGGACCCGCGACGCCCGTGTGCGCGCCGACGTGGTGAGCCTGGCGGCGGACGTCTCCGGGCGCATCGTCGAGCTGCGCGTGCAGGACAACCAGCACGTGAACAAGGGCGACCTGCTGCTGCGCATCGACCCCGAGCGCTACGCCCTGGCGGTGCAGCACGCCGAGCGCGCGGTGGCGGTGGCCAGGGCCGCGCTCGGCCAGTCCCGGGCCTCCATCGCCGCCAACCAGGCGCTGCTGCGCCAGCGGCAGAGCGAGGAATACCGCCGCCGCGCGCTCAAGGCGCGCTCGGCGATCTCCGCCGAGGAATGGGAGAAGGCCAACACCGACGTCTCGGTGGCGCAGGCCCAGCTGGTGCGCGAGCAGGCCAACCTGGGCCTGGCCGAGGCCCAGGTGCACCTCGCCGAGACCGCCCTGCAGCAGGCCCGGGTGGACCTGGAGCGAACCCGCGTCTACGCCCCGGTGAACGGCTACGTGACCAACCTGCTGACCCGCGCCGGCGACTTCGCCAGCGCCGGCGCGCCGCTGCTGGCGCTGGTGGACAGCGACTCCTTCTACGTCGGCGGCTACTTCGAGGAAACCAAGCTGCCGCGCATCCACGAGGGCGACCGGGTGCGCATCGAACTGATGAGCGGCGAGCGCTTCGAGGGCCGGGTGCAGAGCATCGCCTTCGCCATCACCGACCGCGAGAACGCCCCGGGCAATCGCCTGCTGGCCAACATCAACCCCAGCTACACCTGGGTCAAGCTGGCCCAGCGCATCCCGGTGCGCATCGCCGTGGACCCGGCCTACGCCGGCCGCGACCGCCTGCGCGCCGGCACCACCGCCACCGTCACCGTGGTCGAAGGCAGCACGCAACGGCAGTGAACGCGGGCCGGCACGCGGGGCTGCCGTCAGTTCTCGCTCGGGCAGCCCTGGCCCCAGACCGGGTAGCGCATCAGGTGCTTCTGCCCGTGGTGGTCGAGGTAGAGCGTCTCCACCTCGCGGATGCCGCAGAAGTCCAGGTCCGCCGGGCGCAGCACCTCGGCGATGTCCGGGCGGCTGCCGTAGCGGTAGTCCTCGGCCGGCGGGTCGCCGGCCACGCTGGCGAAGGCGGCCGGGGTGGCGGCCAGGGCCAGGGCGAACAGGACGGGCTTGAAGGGGCGGATGTTCATGGACGTTCTCCCGGGGCGGCGGTCGGCAGGCGGCCGCCGGTCATGCTGGGCAACACCGCGTCGCGGCGCACCAGGCCATGGAACAGGGCGGCCGCCAGGTGCAGCAGGATGGTCGCCATCAGCAGGTAGGCGATCAGGCTATGGGCGCTGCGCAGCACGCTGTGCAGCCACACCGACGGATCGACCAGGGCCGGCAGCTCGTGGCCTTCGAACAGCACCACCGGGTAGCCGCCGGCCGACTGCATGGTCCAGCCCACCAGCGGCTGCAGGATCAGCAGCGCGTACAGCAGGTAGTGCGAGGCATGGGCCAGGCGTCGCTGCCAGTGCGGCATCGCCCGCGGCAGCGGCGGCACCCGGCCGCTCAGGCGGATGGCCAGGCGCAGCAGCACCAGCACCAGCAGGGCCGCGCCCAGGGGCTTGTGGATCGCCACCAGGGTGGCGTGGGCGGGCGATGCGCTGGCGACCATGGCCAGGCCGATCAGCAGCATGGCGATCACCAGCGGCGCCATCAGCCAGTGCAGGATGCGCAACGGCAAGGGGAAGTAGCGGGGTTCGGCGTTCACGGCTGCGGCTCCTTGGCCGGCAGGGCGGCCTGTTCGCGGGTACGGCGGTTGAAGGACTCCGAATAGGCCGCCGAGCGCGCGCTCAGCAGCGGGTCGTCGGAGGCGCGGATGCCATCGGGGAGCACCAGCGGGTCGTAGTTGACGTCCTGGCAGGGCCCGCCCTGCTCGGGCAGCGCGCGTTCGATGACCAGCTCGCCGGCATCGATGCTGCGGCGCTGCGCCGGCCAGGCGCGGGTGGCGTCGGCGGTGGAGTCGCCGGGCTCGCCGAGGGTCAGCTGCAGGCGCCACTTGAGCGGCCCCTGGGCCAGGCGCTGCTGCAGCTCGGCAGCGAGGAAGTCGGCCTCGCCGCGCTGCTCGGCGCTGATCGGCTGGTACGGCGCCTCCGGCTGCACCGACCAGCGCACCGGGTGCTCGCGGCCCTGCCCGTCCACCAGGAGGAAGGCATTGAGGCCGTAGTAGGCGCTGTTGGCGTAGCTGGACGAGGGTGTGGAACTCTTCACCCATTCGCGGAAGGCGGCGGTCTCCGGGTGCGCCTGGAAGAACGCGGCCAGCTTCGCCGGGTCGGGCTTGCCGCTGCCCGGCTGCGGCTGCGAGGCCTGTTGCAGCGCGTAGAAACCCTGCACGCTGTTCACCACGAACACCGGCATGGCGTTCATGCCGGTGCGCCATTCGCCGCCGTGCCCGGGCAGGAAGCGCAGGGCCAGGCTGCGGATCGGCGCCGCGCCGTCGCTGGAGGCCGGGTTGCCGCCGGGGATGGCCAGGCGCCCCACCACCGGCACGCTGCCCGGGGCGAACACCGCGGCGCGGGAAACTTCGCCGCCGGCGCCGTTGCTGTCGAAATGGCCGACCACGCACAGGCCCTTGGCGTGGTTGCGGCGGTAGGCCGGGTAGACGCCGGCGTTGCGCTCCAGGCTGTCCACCAGGCGCGCCGGGGTCAGGCGCTGCGGGCCGATCCAGCCGGCGGCGTAGGCGAAGGCGGCGGCCAGGCCGCCCACCGCCAGGGCGATGGCCGCCAGGCGCAGGGGCAGGTTCGGCGGCGCCGAGTCGGGTTGGGTCATGGGGGCGTCCTCGTTGGGCTGCGTTCGATGAGCCCGTACGACGCCCCAGGCGCCCGGTTATTCCCGACACGGAAAATTCGCCGCAAGGCCGATCGGCGGTGGAATAAACTGCCCGCAGGTTCGTCCCACGGGCTCGACGAACCACGGAGACGGCCGACGGCCGCGGTGCGATGAACGAACTGGATGACCAGCAACTGCGCGAACTGCTGCCGCGCCTGCGGCGCTTCGCGCTCTCCCTGACGCGCCACGCGGCCAGCGCCGACGACCTGGTCCAGGCCACCCTGGAAAAGGCCCTGTCGGCCTGGGGCGGCAAGCGCGGCGACGGCGACCTGCGCGCCTGGCTGTTCGCCATCCTCTACCGCCTGTTCGTCGACGGCCAGCGCCGCGCCCGCCGCTATGCGCGCATCCTCTCGCTGTTCGGCGGCACGGACGAACACAGCCCCTCCACCGAGGACATCGTCAGCGCCCAGTCCACCCTGGAGGCCTTCGAACGCCTGCCGGCCGAACAGCGCGCCCTGCTCACCCTGGTCAGCGTCGAGGGGCTGAGCTACCGCGAGGTCGGCGAAGCCCTGCAGATCCCCATCGGCACCGTGATGTCGCGCCTGTCGCGCGCACGCCAGGCCCTGCGCGCGCTCAGCGAAGGCAGTGGCGGCGCCCCTTCCCTACGGGTACTCAAATGAGCGAACTGACTCCTACCGAAAGCGACCTGCACGCCTACGTCGACGGCCAGCTGGACGCCGAGCGCCGGCAGTGGATCGAGGCCTGGCTGGCCAGCCACCCGCAGGACGCCCGCCGCGTCGAAGGCTGGAAACAGGACGCCCAGCACCTGCGCGCCGCCCTGGCCAGCCGCCCCCTGCCGCCGGCCGGCGCGGCGCTGGACCCGGCGCACATCCGCCGCCGCCTGCGCGAACGCCGCCACGCCCGCCTGGCCGTCGCCGCCGGCCTGCTGGTGGCCCTGGGCGTGGGCAGCCTGGGCGGCTGGCAGGCCCGCGAGATGAGCCTGGTCCGGCACGGCAAGCCGATGGAGGACGCGGTGCAGGCCTACCGCCTGTTCGCCGCCAACGGCAGCAGCGCGCCGCTGGACACCCGGGCCGGCGAGAACGTGCGCAACTGGCTCGGCCGCTACCTGGAGAACGCCAGCCTGCCGTCCGACCTCGACCGCCTGGGCCTGCGCACCGTCGGTGCGCGCCTGCTGGCCACCGAACAGGGCGCGGCGGCGCTGGTGATATACGAAGACACCCAGGGCCACCGCCTGAGCTTCTTCATCCGCCCGCCGGGCCCCGGCCACCTCCTGCTGCCCCACGGCCAGCGGCAGGACGGCGAGCTGCTGACGCGCTACTGGAGCCAGGGCGACTACAACTACGCGCTGGTGAGCCGCAGCGACAACCCGCAAGGGGACCAGGTGGGGCAGTTGCTGGGGTTCTGAACCCCGCCTGCCCGCGAACTCGTAGGGCGCATAACGCCTACGGCGTTATCCGCCGCCGTTCGTGGGCCTCGGTGCATGGGCCAACGGCGGATAACCGCGAACGGTTATCCGCCCTACGGTCGGGCTCCCGATTCCCCAAAAATTATTTTTACGCGATCCCGAGGCCTCGATCGTTTCGTCAGATGCCAATGCAACTGATTCGCATTTTTAATGCGACGACACTCAGAAGAGAGCCCTCGATGATCCCTCACGCCCGACGCTCCACCCTGCATCGCCTGCGCGCACCGGCCAGCCTTTCGCTGCTGGCACTGTCCATCGCCCTGGCCGCCGTGCCCGCCGTCAGCGCCCAGGCCGCCGAACCCAGCAGCCAGGCCCAGGCCGGCTACCGCTTCGCCATCGAGCGCCAGCCGCTGGCCGGCGCGCTGAACGCCTTCAGCTCGGTCACCGGCTGGCAGGTGGCCCTGCCGGCGGAACTGGCCAGCGGCGTCACCTCCCCCGGCGTCACCGGCCGCCTGGGCGCCGAGCAGGCGCTCAAGCGCCTGCTGGCCGGCAGCGGCCTGGACTACCGCCAGGTCTCCGAACGCAACGTCGTGCTGTTCCGCACCCCGGGCGCCCGCGCCATCGAGCTGCAGCCGCAGACCGTCACCGCCACCCGCCAGGCGCAGAACGTCAACGAGGTGCCGAACAGCGTCAGCGTGCGCAGCCGCACCGACCTGGACCGCAACAACGTCAACAGCATCAAGGACCTGGTGCGCGACGAACCGGGCGTCAGCGTCGGCGGCACCGGCCAGCGCTCGGGCATCACCGGCTACAACATCCGCGGCATCGACGGCGACCGCGTGCTGACGCAGGTCGACGGCGTCGAGATCCCCGGCTCCTTCTTCAACGGCCCCTATGCCCAGACCGAGCGCAACTACGTCGACCCGGAGATCGTCAAGCGCGTGGAAATCCTCCGCGGCCCGGCCTCGGCGCTGTACGGCAGCAACGCCATCGGCGGCGCGGTGAGCTACTTCACCCTCGACCCGGACGACATCATCAAGGACGGCAAGGACGTCGGCGCGCGCCTGAAGGCCGGCTACAGCTCGGCCGACGACAGCTGGCTGACCTCCGCCACCGTCGCCGGCCGCCACGACGACTTCGACGCCCTGCTCCACGTCAGCCAGCGCAACGGCCACGAGACCGAGTCCTACGGCAGCCACGGCGGCACCGGCCTCTCCCGCACCGAGGCCAACCCCGAGGACGTGCGCACCACCAACGTGCTGGCCAAGCTGGGCTGGAACTACGCCGAGGGCTCGCGCTTCGGCCTGACCTACGAGCACTACAAGGACGACGTCGACTCCGACCAGAAGAGCGCCTATGGCGGCCCCTACTTCAACGGCGCGCCGACCATCCCCGACAGCGTGCTGCCCGGCGGCATGTACCAGTGGCGCAAGGCCAACGACACCATCACCCGCGAGCGCTTCGGCCTGGACCACCAGTTCCTGCTCGACAGCGCGCTGGCCGACCACGCCAAGTGGACCTTCAACTACCAGGTGGCGAAGACCGAACAGGGCACCGAGGAGTTCTACTACCCCATCACTCGCCAGGTCCTGCGCACCCGCGACACCCTCTACAAGGAACGCCTGTGGGTGTTCGACCTGCAGCTGGACAAGAGCTTCGAGCTGGGCCAGACCGACCACCTGCTGACCTACGGCACCAACCTCAAGCGGCAGAAGGTCACCGGCTACCGCGAAGGCAACGGCACCTGCCTGGCGGTGGGCCGCGGTTGCAGCGCCGTCGGCGCCACCAGCGCCAGCGACGTGCTGGCGCGCAGCAGCGACTTCCCGGACCCGACCATCGACACCTACGGCCTGTTCGCCCAGGACGAGATCCGCTGGAACGCCTGGACCTTCCTGCCCGGCCTGCGCTACGACTACACCCGGCTGAAGCCGCACATCACCGAGGAGTTCCTCAACACCGCGGACCAGAGCGGCGACGGCGAGGTCAGCAGCGAGGACAAGACCTGGCACCAGCTCTCGCCCAAGCTCGGCGTGACCTACGCCTTCGACGACAACTACCTGTGGTACGGCCAGTACGCCCAGGGCTTCCGCACCCCGACCGCCAAGGCCCTGTACGGCCGCTTCGACAACCCCACCAGCGGCTACCGCGTCGAACCCAACCCGGACCTCGACCCGGAGCGCAGCCAGAGCTACGAGACCGGCCTGCGCGGCACCTTCGACGTCGGCACCTTCGACGTCTCGGTGTTCTACAACAAGTACCGCGACTTCATCAACGAGGACGCCATCACCGCCGGCTACAACGAGGTCACCTTCCAGAGCAACAACATCAAGCACGCCATCATCAAGGGCGTGGAGCTCAAGGGCCGCCTGGAACTGGCCCCGTTCGGCGCGCCCCAGGGCCTCTACACCAAGGGCTCGGTGGCCTACGCCTACGGCCGCAACAAGGACACCGGCGAGCCGATCAACAGCGTCAACCCGCTGACCGGCGTGTTCGGCCTGGGCTACGACGCCCCCGGCCAGGTCTACGGCGGCCTGCTGAACTGGACCCTGGTCAAACGCAAGGACCGCGTCGACGACACCACCTTCAACGCCCCGGACGGCACCAGCAGCCAGTTCAAGACCCCCGGCTTCGGCATCCTCGACCTGACCGCCTACTACAAGCTGACCGACGACCTGACGCTGAACGCCGGCGTGTACAACCTCACCGACAAGAAGTACTGGCTGTGGGACGACGTGCGCGGCTACGACAGCGTCGGCGAGGCCGCGGTGCTGGCCCCGGCCAACCTCGACCGCCTGACCCAGCCGGGCCGCAACTTCTCGCTCAACCTGGTGTGGGATATCTGAGGTAACCGCTCTTCGTAGGATGGTGTTGCGGGTACCGACGGTGTAGGAGCGGACCTTGTCCGCGATAGCCGGAACCACCGGCGCGATTCGCGGATAAGATCCGCTCCTACGCCATGCCCACCTCCGGATTCACCCGTAGGAGCGCGCCCTGCGCGCGAAATCGCGGGCAGGGCCCGCTCCTACAGGAAAACCTCTCATCGTTCTTTACGTTTTTCCCGCCCTCGTTCGTCTCGTCTTCAGTGATCCACCACTTCAAGGAACCCGTTGCATGACCACCCTGGAAGCCCCCGCCCTGCGCTCCCAGCGCCTGAACCTGGCGACCCACGCCCCGCACCAGCGCCTGGACAACGCGGTGAAGGCCCACGAGCCCTTCGCCAGCCGCGAGAACTTCACCCCCTTCGTCGTCGCCCAGTACCTGTTCCAGTCGGAACTGCAGGCGCTGTACCAGGACGCCGAGCTGGGCGCCCTCTTCCCCGACCTGCCCGAGCGCTGCCGTGCCCTGCAGGCCAAGGCCGACCTCGCCGACCTCGGCGCGGAAGTCCCGGCGCCGGTGGCCGGCGCCATCACCAGGCCGTCCCGCGCCGAAGCGCTGGGCTGGCTGTTCGTCTCCGAGGGCTCCAAGCTCGGCGCCGCCTTCCTGATCAAGCGCGTGGCCGCCCTGGGCCTGGACGAGAACTTCGGCGCCCGCCACCTGGGCGAGCCGGCCGGCGGCCGCGCCGAGGGCTGGAAGCGCTTCACCCGCACCCTCGACGGCCTGGCGCTGAGCGCCGCGGAAGAGCGCGAAGCCGAAGCCGGCGCCCTGGCCGCCTTCGAGCGTTTCGGCGTGCTGCTGCAGCACGCCTACGAGCATGCCGCCGCCCGCGCCTGACGCGGTGATTGACGCGCATCCCGGCAGCCGCCAGGATGCGCCTGTCACCCCCGTCGCTGCCGTCCCGATGTCCCAGCCCGCCCGTTCGCGCACCGCCCGCCTGCTCTATGCCCTGCTCGCCTACACCAGCCTGGGCGTGGGCATGGTCGGCCTGGTGGTGCCCGGCCTGCCGACCACCGAGTTCGTCCTGCTGGCGGCCTGGGCCGCGGCCAGGAGCTCGCCCCGGCTGAGCGCCTGGCTGGAGAACCACCGGCTGTTCGGCCCCATCCTCGCCAACTGGCGCAACGGCCGCGCCATCGCCCGCCGGGCCAAGGTCGCCGCCAGCCTGGCGATGCTCGCGGCGCTGGCGATCATGCTGGCCACCCTGCCCCACGGCTACTGGCTGTACGCGGTGGTGCTGGGGATGGCGATCGGCAACCTGTGGATCTGGTCGCGCCCCGACGACCGACCGGCCGCAGACCCGTAGGGCGCATAACGCCTACGGCGTTATCCGCCATGATCGCGGACAGAGTCCTACGTTGCAGGCGAGCATGGCTTCTCGTAGGAGCAACTGTCTTCTGGGCTCCCTCGTGCGCGGGGGTGACTGGATCAAAATTCGCGTCTCCCATGTTGCCCCATTGTAGGAGCGGGCCCTGCCCGCGATTCGCGCGCAGGGCGCGCTCCTACAGGGGAATGGCATGGCTCGGCCCGCGTAGGAGCGGACTCCGTCCGCGATTGGACCCGCAGGCTGCGCCGCCCCCTCCGGTGATACGGACAATCCATCCTGCGCGGAGGTATGCTGAAAACCTGCCCCCAACCACCCGAGCCACCACCATGCCAACCCCCGCCAAACCCACCAGCAAGGTCGACCAGCTCCTGGCCGAGGCCCAGCAGCGCCGCGAAAGCAGCTACCGGGAAAAGGCCCTGAAGATGTACCCCTGGATCTGCGGGCGCTGTGGCCGCGAGTTCTCCGGCAAGCGCCTGAGCGAACTCACCGTGCACCACCGCGACCACAACCACGACAACAACCCCGAGGACGGCTCCAACTGGGAGCTGCTGTGCCTCTACTGCCACGACAACGAGCACCAGCGCCAGGTCGATGCCCATTACCAGGGCAACGACGCCGGCGCCAGCGGGCCCAAGGTCACGCACAAGGCCCTGGCCGGGCTGGCCGCGTTGCTCAACAAGGATTCCTGAGCGCGCCTGTTGCCTTGCGCGGCGTTTCCTGCGAAAACGGCGCCCCGAAACGGCCCGGCCGGGCCGCCACCTGCGACAGAGGCACAGACATGAGCGACGAACTGCGTATCGAGGACATCCGCCCGGGCGACGGCAAGGCGGTGGTCAAGGGCGCCCTGATCACCACGAACTACAAGGGCACCCTGGAAGACGGCAGCGTCTTCGACTCCTCCTACGACAAGGGCCGCCCCTTCCAGTGCGTGATCGGCACGGGACGCGTCATCAAGGGCTGGGACATAGGGCTGATGGGCATGCAGGTCGGCGGCAAGCGCAAGCTCTTCGTGCCGGCCCACCTGGCCTATGGCGAGCGGCAGATCGGCACGCACATCAAGCCGAACTCCAACCTCATCTTCGAAATCGAACTGCTGGAAGTGCTGACCCGCGACGACTGAGCGCGCCTCGCCTCAGGCCGTGGACTGCACCGACATGAGCCTGGCGCGCTGGCGCAGCAGGTTGGCGTCCACCGCGTCCAGGGCGTCGACGAAGGCCACGGCGAAGGAACCCGGGCCGCGGCTGGCCGCCTCGGCGATTTCAGCGGCCACGGCGAAATGCACGTGGGCCGCCGCCAGGGCGGTGAAGGCGTCCACTGCCACCGCCGCATAGGCCGCCACCAACGCCCCCAGGGCACAGCCGGAGGCCGTCACCCGCGGCAACAGCGCGCTGCCGCCGCCGATGCGCAGCAGGCGCGGCACGGCGCTCTCGCGGCTGTCGCCGACCCAGCCCAGCAGGTGGTCCACCGCCCCCGAGGCCGACACCGCCTGGCAGTTGCGCAGCAGCTCCACCGCCGCCGGCACCGCGCGGGCCGGATCGTCGGAACTGTCGAAGCCCGGCGCGCCCTGCCCCAGCCCAGCCAGGCCGATGATCTCCGAGGCGTTGCCGCGCACCACCGCCGGGCGCTGCTGCAGCAGCTCGGCGGCCACCCCGCCACGCCAGGGCAGGCCGCCGGCGCCGATGGGGTCCAGCACCCAGGGCGTGCCATGGGCCACCGCCGAACGCACCGCCTGGCGCATGCCCTCCACCAGGGCGCCGGTCGGGGTGCCCAGGTTGACCAGCACGGCGCCGGCCACGCGGGCGAAGCCGGCGGCCTCCTCGGGATTGTCGACCATCGCCGGCGAGGCCCCGGCGGCCAGCAGCACGTTGGCCATGAAGTTGGCCGACACCACGTTGGTCAGGCACTGCACCAGCGGCCGCGCGGCGCGCAGTTCGGCATGGGCGGCGATGATCGAATCCAGGCTGGGCAGGAACCTGGCGGGCGCGGCGGTGGGCATGGGCGGCTCCGGGACGGGGGGCGGAAAGTGCGCCTAATCTACCCGTTCCGCGCGGCGCCCTCTATGGCTGCGCCGTCCAGGGCGCGGCGACGCCCGCTTCCACCTGCAGCGACAGGTAGTGCACGCCGGCCAGCACGCCGCTCTGGCTGTTGCCCATCAGTGCCAGCCACTGCTGGTCGAAGGCATCGTTGAGGTCCTTGCGCAGTTGCGCCTCCAGTTGCGGACGCTCGCGGTCACGGGACAGCGCGGTGAAGCCGGTGCTGGCCAGGGACAGCACCGTCCCCGCCGCCTTGCCCACCGCCGCGGCGATGGCGCCGACGGCGCCACTGACGGTCACCTCGCCCAGCAGCTTCTCGCTGGTACGCCGGGCCACGGCGGACACGCCCTGGTCCGGCTCATCCACGTCCACCCCGGTGCGCGTCGAGGCGTCGTGCACCCGGGCGATCAGCGCCTGGTAGGCCGGCAACTGGTCCAGGCGTTTCGCCCGCAGCAGCTGGTACAGCGAGGCGTCGCGGGCGGCGGGCGGGCCCAGGGCGATGGCGGGGATGGCCTGCAGGCGCTGGTCCAGCTGCGCGCGCGGCACGCCCAGGCGCTCGGGGATGGCGTCCAGCTGCCCGGCCAGGGCCTGCACGTAGAAGCGGGTGGCGGCTTCCATCACCGCCGCGGGGTCGACCTGCTTCGCCACCGGGTCGAGCACGCGGCGTTGGTACTGGCCCTGCAGGTAGACGGACAGGCGGCTGACCGCCGGGCTCTTCTCGCTGTCGCCGAGCTTGTACCAGGCCACCCGCAGGCCCAGCCACTGCTGCGTCCAGTAGCCGGAGAACCAGGGGATGAAGTCGCTGTCGGTGCGCTGGTAGACCAGGTCCATCCAGCCCTCCATGGCGTTGCGGGCATAGTCCTCGGCCTTGTCGGCGGCAGCCATGGAGGCATCGGCGATGTCGCGGTCCACCTGCGCCCAGGTGGCCGCCGTCACCGGCGCCGCGGCCGGCTCGGCGGCCTGGCGCCCGGCACAGGCCGCAAGCGCCAGCAACGCCGCCAGCAACAGGCAGCGCAGCGGTCGCCAGGCTGTCGCTCGGCTGGCCATCGGCTCTTCCTCCGCACCGGGCCGGCCCGCACACCGGACCACCCCCGCGTCCCCTCACCTTACCCCCGGCGGCAGCCCATGGCCGGCGCTCCGGACGCGCGGCGGTCGCGCCTGCAGGCGCCCAGGCTATCGCGGACGGAGTCCGCTCCTACGTCCGTGCTCGACCGTAGGGCGAATAACCGTTCGCGGTTATCCGCCGTTGGCCGGAACGCCGGTGCCCGCCGGCCGCGGCGGATAACGCCGTAGGCGTTATGCACCCTACGGGTTGGAAAGAGGCGGCGCAGCCTGCAAGACAGTTGCGCCTACGTCCGTGCTCCCTGGAACCGTAGGAGCGGAACTTTTCCGCGATAGCGGGGCATGTCGGCGCGGATCGCGGTTAAAAGGAACACGCCGTAAGCAATCGCGGCTGTCCGCGCCGCGGCCTTAGTCGAAGGCCACCGCGGCGCTGGGCAGCACCTCCAGGCGCGGGGCGAAGCTGCTCATGCGGCTGAACACCTCGTTGTGGTGGGCGATGATCTGTTCGGCGCGCAGCACGCCGTTGTCCGTGGTGCTGTGGGCATCGCCGGCCAGCACCACGTCGTAGCCCTCGGCCAGGGCGCGGCGCACCGTGGTGTCCACGCAGAAGTCGGTCTGCATGCCGCAGATCACCAGGCCGGTCACGCCCAGGCGGCGCAGCAGGGCATCCAGCTCGGTGCCGTTGAACGCATCCGGGGTGGTCTTGCGCACCCGCGGCTCGTCCTCGCCCACCTGCAGCGCCGGGGCCAGTTGCCAGCCCGGGCCGCCATGGCGGAAGTCGCCCCCGGCCTCTTCGTGCTGGACGAAGACCACCGGCAGGCCGAGGTCGCGGGCGCGGCGGCTCAGGCCGTTGATGCGCTCGACCACGCCCTGGTGGTCGAAGCAGGTCTCGGCGCCGCCGCAGAGGACGTGCTGGACATCGATGATGAGCAGGGCGACGGTCATGGCGAGGTGTCCTTGGAACTGTATTGAAGGCCGCCCGGGACGATAGCCGCTCGCGGGCGGGCTGGCCAGCGCCGCGTCAGGACGGCACGTGCGCGCGCATGGCCCCGGCCAGCTCGGCGGCGCCCTCCTCGTCCAGGCGCGCGGCCGCGCCGCGGACGTCGTCGGCCACCTTGTTCTGGCTGAGCTTGGACTTGCCGACCAGCGCCTGGACCTCCACCTCGATGCCGACCACCCTGGCCAGCATCCCGGCGATGAACTCGGGGGTGGAATCGGCCATGCGCCAGGGCCGCGCCTCACCGGCTTCGTGGGTGCGCGTGAGGCGGCCCACCAGGCCGCGGACGAAGCGCTCGTCGTCGACCACCCGCAGGGTGCCGCGCACGTGCACCACCTGGTAGTTCCAGGTGGGCACCTGCTCATGGGCGACGTGCTTGCTGGGGTACCAGTTGGGCGAGATGTAGTGCTCCGCGCCGCGGAACACCACCAGCACCTCGCTGCCGTCGGCGTGCTGCCACAAGGGGTTGGCCCGGGCCACGTGGGCGCGCAGGCAACCCTCTTCGGGCAGCAGTTCGAAGGGAATGTGGTCGGCGTCCAGCGCACCGCCGCTGGCGTGCACCAGCATGCCCAGCGGGTGGGCCTGGATCAGGCGGTGCAGCTCGTCGACGCGGCTCTCGCGGAAATGCTCGGGCAGGTACATGCCGTTCTCCGGGTGCGGGAAAAGCCACCATGATGCGCGGCGATTGGCCTTCTACAAAGAGCCATTTCCAGCCAGCCCAAGGGAACCATTGCCTCGAAACGCCCTGCAGGCACCGCGGCATGGCCGGGTGCCCGCACAGGTGCCCGGCCCTGCCGCGCGGCCCCTCACTCGCGGGTGATGCCGCTGATGGTGATGCCGTACAGCTGCAGCAGCAGCGCGCCCGGCTTGCCGTCGGTGGCCTCGTGGGCCGCGCCGTAGTCGCCGGCCTCCAGGTTGTGCCGGGCCCATTCCAGCAGGTAGCGCTCGGCCTCCTCCAGGCCCGGCGCGTGCTCGCAGGGCATCGACAGCGTGCTCGTGTTGTCGTCTTTGTGGTAACTGATCATCCAGCTCGGCATGGCTGCTCCTCCCTCTCTCTGCGGCTTCCTGCGGTTGAGTGGCGCCGCCGCCTTCGGGTTGCAGTCGCGCGACGGGCGGCGGCCAGCAGCTCCGGTTGGGCGAACAGGTCGAGCAGGGTGCAGGCGATGGTCTTGCGGCCACCTCGATCATCGGGACTACCTGGTCACCGACGCGCTCAAGGCCGGGCGCCCGGTGGTGCGCGCCTTCAGCCAGTGGCTCAAGGCCCGGGTGGCCGCCACCATCCACCAGGCCGGCGACCTCTAGCAGGCGCCGCTGGCCTCCCCCGGACGCTGAACGGCGCCGCTGGCGCAACTTCTTCGAACCATTGCGCCCTGCGGCCTTCCGAGTAGAGGAGCGGGCCGATACGCGGCCCGCGAAAGCGGATCCACCCACGGAGGTTTCAGCATGGCTTCGAACAACAGCAACCCCGGCAACTTCGCCAACGACCGCCAGAAGGCTTCGGAAGCCGGCAGGAAAGGCGGCTCGCGCAGCGGCGGCAACTTCGCCAACGATCGTGAACGGGCTGCCGAGGCCGGCCGCAAGGGCGGCCAGCGCAGCCACGGCGGCAAAAGCTAGGCCACCCGGCGGGCCAGGGAAGGCCTCCCGGTTAGCCGGCGGCGGAAGGCCTGCACAGGCGCCTTCAGAGCGTCGGGTCCCAGCGCTGCGACCAGTCCGGGTCCTCGCGCACCAGCTCGCGCAGCAGCGCGAAGGCCTGCTGCAACGGCACCGAGTCGCGCTCGCGGGAGTACACCAGGTAGGTCGGGTAGCTGAACTCCGGGGCCCGCGGCACGCGGCGCAGCACGCCCTTGTCGAGGTAGCTCTGCACCACCCGCGTGCGGAAGTAGCCCGAACCGCCGTTCTCCAGGATGTACTGCAGTGCCAGCGGGCCGAGGTTGAAGGCCACCGGCGCGCGGGCCTTGTCCGGCAGCGCGCTGTCGTGCTGCTGGCGGAAGCCCTCGCCCCAGTCGATGTACACGTAGGGCTCGGGGTCCCTGGCGCGCACCAGGATGAGCTTCTCCTCCAGCAACTGCTCCACCTGCATCCCCGGCCAGTAGTGCGGCTGGTACACCAGGGCGGCGTCCAGCACGCCCAGCTCCAGCTGGCGCAGCAGGGCGTCGCCGCTGCCGATCTCGGCGCGCACCGCATAGCTGTCGATGGCCTGCCGGATGCGGGCGACCCAGCGCAGCATCAGCGGGTTGCACAGGCTCACCTCGCCGCCGATGTGCAGCACGTTGTCCACGCCCTCGGGCAGCGGCAGGTCGCGCTGCGCCGCCTCCCAGGTCTGCAGCATCTGGTTGGCGTAGATGATGAACGCCTCGCCGTCGGCGGTCAGCCGCGCGCCGGCGCGGTTGCGCACGAACAGCTTGCAGTTGAGGTGGCTTTCCAGCTTCTGGATGCGCGCGGTGATCGCCGTCTGGGTGACATGCATGCGCTCGGCGGCGGCGACGAAGCTGCCGTGGCGGGCGATCTCCAGGAAGGTGCGGGTCAGGTCGATGTCCATGCTGCTTGGCTGGCGGAGGGGCGGGAGGCGGGATTCTAAACCAGGGTTGGGGAGACTGCTGGGGGAATGACGGTGGAGGGGTGTTTTTCCGGGGAGGTGTGGTGGTGGGCGGTAGTCCGCAACCCTCTCCCCCCGCCCTCTCCCTGAAGGGAGAGGGGGCTTGTCCGTGCCGAGAGGAGGAATGGTTTCAGCCGGAAACTTTCGGTGTTGCCGGCTAACTCCAGAGCATCCGACTCTGCCCAACGGTCCCCTCTCCCTTCAGGGAGAGGGTTAGGGAGAGGGCGCTCTCAACCCCAACACCGCAGCCACCGGCAAACCCCGTTCGCGAGCAAGCTCGCTCCTACAGGCTGTCAGCTCACCCGCCGGTACCCACCCACCACCCCGCGGCGCGACATCACCCACTGCCACAGCTGGATGTCCCGCGCGCGGAAGGCCCCTGCGCAGGACAGCAGGTAGTACCGCCACATGCGGTAGAAGCGCTCGCCCAGCTCCTCGGCGAAGCGCGGCCAGCTCGCCTCGAAGTTGCGTGCCCAGGCCATCAGGGTGCGGTCGTAGTCGGCGCCGAAGTTGTGCAGGTCCTCCACCACCAGCAGGCCGTCGGCGGCGTCGCCGATCTGGCCGATGGAGGGCAGGTCGCCGTTGGGGAAGATGTATTTGTCGATCCAGCGGTCCGGCACGCTGCGGCGCTGGTTCTTGCCGATGGTGTGCAGCAGGAACAGGCCGTCGTCGTCCAGGCAGCGCGCCGCCACCTCCATGAAGGTGCGGTGGTTCTTGCGCCCGACGTGCTCGAACATGCCGATGCTGACGATGCGTTCGAAGCGCTCGCCGAGGTCGCGGTAGTCCTGCAGGCGGAACTCCAGCGGCAGCCCGGCGTAGCGCTTGCGCGCCCATTCGCACTGCTCGCGGGAGATGGTCACGCCCACGCACTCCACGCCGTAGCGCTCGGCGGCGAAGGCCATGAAGCTGCCCCAGCCGCAGCCGATGTCCAGCACGCGCATGCCCGGGCGCAGGTCGAGCTTGCGGCACACCAGGTCGAGCTTGGCCTCCTGGGCCTGGGCCAGGTCGTCGGCGTCCTTCCAGTAGCCGCAGGTGTAGGTCATGCGTGGGTCGAGCATGGCGGCGTAGAAGTCGTTGCCCAGGTCGTAGTGGCGCTCGCCCACCGCCCAGGCGCGCTGCGCCGTCTGCAGGTTGCACAGGCGCGCCTGCAGGGCGTGGAGGATCAGCGTGGCCGGGCTGACCTGGTCGACCACCCCGCTGCGCAGCAGGCGGGCGAAGAACTCGTCGAGCTGGTCGCAGTCCCAGTCGCCGTCCATGTAGGCCTCGCCGAGGCCGAGGTTGCCCTGGGCTAGGGCGCGTTGCGGCACGCCGGGGTGGTTCAGGCGCATGTCCCAGGGCTGGCGGCCGTCGAGGCCGAGGCCGGCCTGCTGGAGCAGCGAGCGGGCGAAACGATGGGCGCGGCCGTCGGCCGCCGCCGGGGTCGGGCGGGTGGTGGAAAGCTCGGAAGGCATGGTGTTTCCCTTGTGTTTTCTAGATATCCGTCGGCGCTCAGGCGTCGTCGCGGTGCAGGCGCAGGACCGCGCGCAGTTCCTCGCGCAGCCAGGCCTGGCGGATGCGCGGCAGGCGCTCGGCGAGGCGCCGTGCCACCCAGCGCTGGCCGCGGGCGATGAAGCGCAGGCGCTCGGCCAGATCGTCGATGGCCATGGCCTTGGCATGGAAGGCGCCCAGCGCGCGGTCGGGCTCGGCGCCCAGGCGCTGCAGGCTGCGGCGCAGGCGGCGGCAGCTTTCCGCCTCGCCCAGGTGCAGCGCGTGCAGGCGCTGCAGCAGTGGCTCGTCTTCGGTCTGCCGGGCGCTGTCGAGCATCACCCGGGCGCCGGCGCGCTCGGCGCGCAGCAGTTCCTGCAGCCAGTCGACCAGGTCGGCTTCGTCGTCGCCGCCCTGCAGCCGGGCCAGGCAGGCCTCGGCCTCGGTCACCAGTTGCAGCAGGCGTTCGGCCGCCGGGCGGATGTCACGCAGCTGGGCGCAGGACTGGCCGGCGTAGATGGGCATGTCCTCCAGGCGGCCATAGGCGCCGCGCAACGGCGAGTCGGTGGAGAACAGGTAGATGGGGCCGCCGTCCTGCTCGCCGATCACCGGCGTCTCGCGGCGGGCGTGCAGGTTCGCGTAGTCGCCGCGGGTCACGGCGTTGGGCAGCACGCGCACCGGCGCCGGCATCGGCCAGTTGCGGAAGAAGGCCTCGGTGAGCAGCGTCTGCTCCGCCTCGGCCTCCACCAGGCAGCGCTTGTGGTAATCGTGGGCGTAAGACTCATCGGTGGCGAGGAAGGCCGAACCGCAGGCGACGCCCTGGGCGCCCAGGGCCAGGGCGGCGACCAGCGCGGCGCCGCTGGCGATGCCGCCGCAGGCCACCACCGGCACCTCGCCCAGGGCCACCAGTTCCGGCACCAGCGCCAGGCTCGAGACCTGGCCGCGGACGTGCCCGCCGGCCTCCACGCCCTGGGCGATCAGCACGTCCACGCCGGCGCGCAGCGCGGCCTCGGCATCGGCGCGGTGGCCCACCTGGTGCAACACCAGCACGCCGGCGTCCTTGAAGCGGCGGACGACCTCGGCCTGCACGTCCCAGAACAGCGCCACCGCCGGCACCCGCAGGTCCAGGCAGGCGGCCACCTGCGCCGCCAGCAGCTCGGCGGGGGTGGCCGCGGGGATCAGGTTGACGGCGAAGGGTTCGTGGCTGAGCTCGCGATAGGCCGCCACCTCGCGGCGGATCAGCGCCACCGGCTCGCGCACCATGCCCAGGCAGCCGAAACCGCCGGCATTACTCACCGCCGCGGCCAGCTCGTGGCGCGCCACGCCGCCCATGCCGGCGCAGATGATGGGTACCCGGCAACCCAGCAGTTCGACCAGAGGGGTATTCAGCGCGGGATGAAGCATGGCGGTACTCCTGAAGCCGCAAGGCAGAGCGGCGACAGGTCAATGGTAGGCCCTGGTCTTAACTGAATTTAAATGAATTTTAATGGCCGATTAGTGCACTGGAATGAATACATGGACGGCGCCCCGCTGAACGGACCCGCCCCCCGCAAGCCACGCTCCCCTTGCCCAGGCCAGCCTGCGGCAAAGGGTCGCGCGGCCTACGCCGCTGGCCTTCATATCAAAATAAGTTTATTCAGCCTTCATTATTATGAATTTGTTGCATGCCCTGGCGTTCCGCAGACTGTATCGGCTCCCTGCAAGGGTCCTGGCCCCCCACTCCGGTCAGGGCCCCTCACCCGCTGCCACGTTCCCCGTGCAGCGGGAGGGAGCTGCCAGTCACCGCGCATTTCGACGGAATCCAAGATGGCCAGCGTGCAAGCCCTCGACAAGAACGACACCTACAACTACGAGATCGTCCGCCGCTTCACCCTCACCACCCTGTTCTGGGGCGTGCTGGGCATGAGCATGGGCGTGGTGATCGCCGCCCAGCTGGTGTGGCCGGAACTCAACCTCGGCCTGCCCTGGACCAGCTTCGGGCGCATCCGCCCGATCCACACCAACCTGGTGATCTTCGCCTTCGGCGGCAGCGCGCTGTTCGCCACCTCCTTCTACGTGGTGCAGCGCACCTGCCGGGTGCGCCTGGTCTCCGACAGCTTGGCCAACTTCGTGTTCTGGGGCTGGCAGGCGAGCATCCTGGCGATGCTGGTGAGCTACCCGCTGGGCATCACCACCTCGAAGGAATACGCCGAGATGGAGTGGCCCATCGCGCTCTGGGTCACGGTGGTATGGATCGCCTACGCCTACCTGTTCTTCGGCACCATCGCCCGCCGCACGGTGCAGCACATCTACGTGGGCAACTGGTTCTACGGCGCCTTCATCGTGGTCACCGGCATGGTCCACGTGGTCAACCACCTGGCGCGCCCGGTCAGCCTGCTGAAGTCCTACCCGCTGTATTCCGGCGCCACCGACGCGATGATCCAGTGGTGGTACGGCCACAGCGTGGTCGGCTTCATCCTCTCGGTGGGCTTCCTCGGCATGATGTACTACTACGTGCCGCGCCAGGCCGAGCGGCCGATCTACTCCTACCGCCTGTCCATCGTGCACTTCTGGGCGATCATCACCCTGTACATCTGGGCCGGCCCGCACCACCTGCACTACACCGCCCTGCCCGACTGGGCCCAGTCCCTGGGCATGGTCATGTCGCTGGTGCTGCTGGCGCCGTCCTGGGGCGGCATGATCAACGGCATGATGACCCTCTCCGGCGCCTGGCATAAGCTGCGCACCGACCCCATCCTGCGCTTCCTGGTGGTGTCCCTGGCCTTCTACGGCATGTCCACCTTCGAAGGCCCGATGATGGCCATCAAGACGGTGAACTCGCTGTCCCACTACACCGACTGGACCATCGGCCACGTGCACGCCGGCGCCCTGGGCTGGGTGGCGATGATCTCCATCGGCGCGCTGTACCACATGATCCCCAAGCTCTACGGCCGCGAGCGGATGTACAGCGTGGGGCTGATCAATGCGCACTTCTGGCTGGCCACCATCGGCACCGTGCTCTACATCGCCTCGATGTGGGTCAACGGCATCACCCAGGGCCTGATGTGGCGCGCGGTGAACGCCGACGGCACCCTCACCTACTCCTTCGTCGAGGCCCTGCAGGCCAGCCACCCCGGCTACATGGTGCGCCTGTTCGGCGGCGCCCTGTTCGCCAGCGGCATGTTCCTCATGGCCGGCAACACCTGGCTGACCGTGCGCGCCGGCCAGCGCATCGACCGCATGCCCATCGCCAGCGCCGCCTGAGGAGCCCCGCCATGCAACTGCTGCTCGCCCTGGCCACGCTGCTGGCCCTGGCCATCGCCCTCTACCTGCACCTGCGCCGCGCCAGCCGCCACGACCTGCAACAGGCGGCGCTGCTGCCCTTCGCCGACGACCCCGAGGCCGCCGCACGAATGAGCGCCGCCACCGGCCAGCACTGCGAACGGCTGTTCGACCCGCGCCGCGAGTGCCGCCTGCGGGCCTGATTTACCCCGATCCAGGGACGGATCCCTCCCTTGTGCCTGTCTGGCACTTTCCGGGGCCCACCTCGTTGTTCCGTGAGGTGGGCCCTTTTTTTCATGGCGCATGATGCGTTGGCGTTTTCCAGTTCATCTCCGAGGGGGATTCGGGCAAGGTCAGACGGCGGATAACCGCGAACGGTTATCCGCCCTACGATCCTGCGCGAGCTTGCTAGCGAACAAGAGCCCCTCTCCCTAACCCTCTCCCTGAAGGGAGAGGGGACCGTTCGGAGCGATTGGGTTTTCCAGAGTCAGCCGGCAGCTCCAGAATTGCCGGCTGATATTAAATCCTCTCTCGGCACGGACTAGCCCCCTCTCCCTTCAGGGCGGGGCGCGCAGCCGAGGGCTTCTGAGGCCAGCCTTTGCAGGGCCGACGGACACATGCAAAAACGCACGCGCCCCACCTCCCTGGCAGGCCGCGTGCGTTACCAACGCTTGTTCCTATCGAATCGTCAGACCTGTTCCTGCACACCTCCTTCCGCGTAGATATCCACGGTCCTGCCACGGGGTGAAAGCACGCCGGTCACCACCTGCCAGGCCATCGACAGCGCCCCGACGATGAACACCAGGTCGCCGAAGGTGCGCACCCAGCGCAGGGTCTGCAGCAGCGGTTGCTGCATGAACTCCTCGCTGCGCGCGTACCACAGGCCGACGCTGGCACTGGCGTGGAACTGGATGATGCCGATGGGCAGCAGGCTGGTGGCGAGCATCAGCACCAGGCCGCCGTTGAGGCACCAGAAGGCGGTCTTCATCAGCCGCTCGTTGAAGTGCAGCTGCGGGCGGATGTAGCGCAGCACCAGCAGGGTGAAGCCCAGGGCGAGGAAGCCGTAGACACCGAACAGCGCGGCGTGGGCGTGGGTCGGCGTGGTGTTCAGGCCCTGGATGTAGTACAGCGCCACCGGCGGGTTGATCATGAAGCCGAAGACGCCGGCGCCGAGCATGTTCCAGAAGGCCACGGCGACGAAGCAGGCCAGCGGCCATTTCACCCGCTGCATCCAGGCCGCGCGGTTCTTCAGGCGCCAGTTCTCCCAGGCCTCGTAGCCCAGCACCACCAGCGGCACCACTTCCAGGGCGCTGAAGGTGGCGCCCACCGCCATCACCGGCGTGGTGGTGCCGGCGAAGTACAGGTGGTGGAAGGTGCCGGGCACGCCGCCGAGCATGAACAGCGAGGCCGAGGCCAGGCTGGCGGTGGTGGCGGCGCGGCCGGACACCAGGCCCATGTTGGAGAAGATGAAGGCCAGCGCGGTGGTGGCGAAGACCTCGAAGAAGCCCTCCACCCACAGGTGCACCACCCACCAGCGCCAGTACTCCATCACCGACAGGTTGGTGCGCTCGCCGTAGGCCAGGCCCGCGCCGTAGAACAGGCCGATGGCGATCACCGAGGCCGACAGCAGCGCCAGCAGGTTCTTGTCACCCGGCTTGCCGAAGGCCGGCAGGATGCCGCGCAGCATCAGCAGCAGCCAGAAGGCGATGCCGAGGAATTTGCCGATCTGCCACAGGCGCCCCAGGTCGACGTACTCGTAGCCCTGGTGGCCCAGCCAGAAGTTCCACTCCGGCGGCATCAGCTGGGCGATGGCCAGGTAGTTGCCGATGAACGAGCCGGCCACCACCACGACCAGCGCCCAGAACAGCACGTCGACGCCGAGCTTCTGGTATTTCGGGTCCTTGCCGCCGTTGATGATTGGCGCCAGGAACAGCCCCGCGGCGAGGAAGCCCGTGGCGATCCAGAACAGCGCGCTCTGGATGTGCCAGGTGCGCAGCAGCGAATAGGGGAACCACTGCGACAGCGGGATGCCGTAGAAGTCCTGCCCTTCCACCGTGTAGTGCGCGGTGGCGCCGCCCAACAGCACCTGGAAGCCGAACAACCCGACCACCAGCAGCAGGTACTTGCCCAGCGCCCGCTGCGACGGGGTGAGCGCCACCAGGCTGAGCGGGTCCTGCAGCGGCGGCTCGGGCTCTTCCTCGTCATGCCCGCGCAGGAAGGCCCAGGCCCAGACCAGGAAGCCGACGCCGGCGATCAGCAGCACCACGCTGACGATGGACCACATGACGTTCTCGGCGGTCGGCTGGTTGCCGATCAGCGGCTCGTGGGGCCAGTTGTTGGTGTAGGTGGCCGCCGAGCCGGGGCGCTCGGTGGCGGCGGCCCAGGCGGTCCAGAAGAAGAAGTGCGTCAGCTCCTGGCGCCGTTCGAGGTCCGGCAGGGTGCCCTCCTTCATGGCGAAGCTCTTGCGGCTGTGCTGCAGCGCCGGGTCGTCGCCGAACAGCGCGATGTAGTAGTCGGCGGTGTGGCGGATGGCCTCGACGCGGCGGGCGCTCAGGGTCAGCACGCCATTCTCGGCGCGGTTGCCGCGGTACTCGCGCTTCAGCTGCGCGAGCAGCACGGCCTGCTGGTCGCCGTCCAGTTCGGCGAAGGCCTTGCCGTACTGCTGGTGGGCGCCGATGTCGAGCCAGGCGCTCAGCTCGCGGTGCAGCCAGTCCGCGGTCCAGTCCGGAGCCTGGTAGGCGCCATGGCCCCAGATGGAGCCGAGCTGCATGCCGCCCACGCTCTGCCAGGCGGTCTGGCCGTCGAGGATGTCGTTGCCGCCGAACAGCGTCTCGCCGGTCTCGCTGCGCACCTGCTCGGGAATCGGCGGGGCCTGGCGGTAGACCTCGCGGCCGAACCAGCCGAGGATGCAGAAGGTGACGCCGAGTACGGCGATCAGCGCCCACCAGAGCTTGCGGTATTCACCCATGGTGGCTCTCCTCGCCGGCGACCGGGCAGGTGGCGGGACGGACCGGGCAGCGCTGGGCGCCGGAGGATTTGACGTAGGCGCGATGGCCTGGGATGTTGCTGAGCGGGACGTGCATGGGATGGCTCCTTGGTCAGGCACTGCTTGCGCTATCGCAAGCGCTGTGCCATCTCATAAACCGCTCAGGATCAATAACTTGCGAAATTCACGAGTCAAAATGACTTCGCCCGGAAAGGGTTTTAATGACCTCGAAAAGGTAAAAAATACCCCACTACTGGATACCCTCCTGGCGGACCTGGCCGACGACCTGCCCATCGCCGTGCGCCTGCAACGGCTGGTGGCGGCGCTGCGCGACGAGTTCGCCTGCAGCGCCGTGGTGCTGCTGCAGCTGGACGGCGACAGCCTGCAGCCCCAGGCCGCCGTGGGCCTGGACCGCGAAGTGCTCGGCCGGCGCTTCGCCGTGGCCAGCCACCCACGCCTGGCGCGCATCCTCGAACGGCGCGAGCCGCTGCAGTTCAGCGCCGACAGCGAGCTGCCCGACCCTTACGACGGCCTGCTCCAGGACAGCCCCGACAAGCCCCTGCCGGTGCACGACTGCATGGGCATGAGCCTCTACCTGGAGGGCCGCCCCTGGGGCGTGCTGACCCTGGACGCCCTCCGCCCCGGCAGCTTCTCGCCGGTCCTGGTCCGGCGCCTGGAGCACTGCGCGCCGCTGATCGAGGCCGCCGTGCGCGTCGGCCGCCTGGAAAGCGAAGTGCGCCGCCTGCGCCTGACCCGCAGCGCCCTGGCCGAGCCCGCCCTGGAGCCCGGCGCCGGCATCCTCGGCGAAAGCCCGGTGCTGCACCGGCTGCTGGACGAGCTGAAGATAGTCGCCGACTCCGAGCTGCCGGTGCTGCTGCAGGGCGAGACCGGCGTCGGCAAGGAACTGTTCGCCCGCGCCCTGCACGCCAGCTCGCCACGCTCGCGCAAGCCGCTGGTGTACGTGAACTGCGCGGCGCTGCCGGAAACCCTCGCCGAAAGCGAGCTGTTCGGCCACGTGCGCGGCGCCTTCTCCGGCGCCGCCCGGGACCGCCAGGGCCGCTTCGAGGCGGCCAATGGCGGCACGCTGTTCCTCGACGAGATCGGCGAGCTGCCGCTGTCGATCCAGGCCAAGCTGCTGCGCGCCCTGCAGGGCGGCGAGATCCAGCGCCTGGGGGCGGACCGGCCCCGGCACGTCGACGTGCGCATCATCGCCGCCACCAACCGCCACCTGGCCGACGAAGTGCGCGGCGGGCGCTTCCGCGCCGACCTCTACCACCGGCTGTCGGTGTACCCGGTGCACATCCCGCCGCTGCGCGAGCGCGGCCAGGACGTGCTGGTGCTGGCCGGGCATTTCCTCGAACTCAACCGCACCCGCCTGGGCCTGCGCTGCCTGCGCCTGGCGCCGGACGCCGAGCAGGCCCTGCTGGACTACGCCTGGCCGGGGAACGTGCGCGAACTGGAACACCTCATCAGCCGCGCGGCGCTCAAGACACTGAGCCTGGCCGGCTCCCGCCGCGAGCTGCTGAGCATAGACGCGGCGGGGCTCGGCCTGGACCTGCCGGCGGCCGATGACGCCAGAGCGGCCAGCGCCCCCGCGGCCGAGGACGCTCATTCGTTGCAAGAGGCGGTCGACGACTTCCAGCGCCACCTGCTGCAGCGCGCCCTGCAACGCCACGACGGCAAGTGGGCCGCCGCCGCCCGTGCGCTGAAGATGGACCCGAGCAACCTGCGCAAGCTGGCGCGCCGCCTCGACCTGCGCTGAGCGCCTCGCGAGCGGCCTGGGGGCCGCTCGCAGCGGGGGCTTCAGCGCACCAGGTGCAGGTAGTGCAGGTGGCGTTCGTACTGGTCGAGGATGTCGCCGATCACATCCTCGCGGCTCCAGCCCATGATGTCGTAGTCCTGGCCGCCCTCGCGCAGGTGCACCTCGGCGCGGAAGTACTTGCGGGCGTCGTTGCCCTCGTCGCTGTCCTGCACCACGAAGCTGGGCTGGGCGAAGGCCCGTGGGCGCACCTCGTAGAGGAAGCGGCCTTCGCCGGCGTGGTCCAGCGCCAGGCTCACGCGGCCGTCGTCGCGCTCCTCAACCGCCACCTCGTAGCCTTGCTTGCGCAGCTCGCCGGCCACCTGCTCGCAGGCCGGGCGCACCACCTCGGCGATGAAGCGCGCCACGTGGGCCCGCCGCGGGCGCATGGCGATGTTGCGCAGGCGCCGCTGCCAGCCGCCCTGCGCGTGGGGCGCATGGCGTGGCGAGGGCAGCGCCTGGTGGCGCAGGCCGCGGCGGGTGGCGTCCAGGTGCAGCGCCTTGAACAGGCCCCAGATCGACGCCAGGAGGATGATGGCGAACGGCAGCGCACTGGCGATGGTCGCCGTCTGCAGTGCCTTCAGGCCGTTGGCCAGCAGCAGCGCCACCGCCACCACGCCGATGCTCACCGACCAGAAGATGCGCTGCCACAGCGGCGAGTGGTCGTGCCCGGACGAGGCCAGCATGTCCACCACCAGCGCGCCGGAGTCGGCGGAGGTGACGAAGAACACCACCACCATCAGCACCGCCACCAGCGACACCACCCGGGACAACGGGAAGTGCTCGAGGAAGGCGAACAGCGCCAGGGAGCTGTCCTGGCCGACCACCGTCGCCAGGTCGGTCACCCCTTCGTTGAGGATCATGTGCAGCGCCGAGTCGCCGAACACCGTCATCCACAGCAGGGTGAAGCCGGCCGGCACGAAGAGCACGCCGCAGACGAACTGGCGGATGGTCCGCCCGCGGGAGATGCGCGCGATGAACAGGCCGACGAAGGGCGACCAGGACAACCACCAGCCCCAGTACAGCAAGGTCCAGCCGCCGATCCAGTCGGTGGGCTGGTAGGCGTAGAGGTTGAAGGTCTTGTTGACGATCTCCGAGAGGTAGGCGCCGGTGTTCTGCACGTAGGCCTGCAGCAGGAAGACCGTGGGCCCCAGCAGCAGCACGAAGAGCATCAGCAGCACCGCCAGGCCCAGGTTCAGCTCGGAGAGGATGCGGATGCCGCGGTCCAGGCCGCTGGCCACCGAGAGGGTCGCCAGGGCGCAGGTGGCGGCGATCAGGATGACCTGCACGGTGGCGTTCACCGGCAGGCCGAACACGTGGTGGAAGCCGCTGTTGATCTGCAGCACGCCGTAGCCCAGGGAAGTGGCCACGCCGAACACGGTGCCGAGGATGGCGAACACGTCCACGGCATGGCCGATGGGGCCGTGGATGCGTTCGCCGATCAGCGGGTAGAGCGCCGAGCGCAGCGTCAGCGGCAGGCCCTTGCGGAAGCTGAAGTAGGCAAGGATCAGCCCGACGATGGCGTAGATCGCCCAGGCGTGCAGGCCCCAGTGGAAGAAGGTGATCTTCATCGCCTCGCGCGCGGCGGCCACGGTGCCCGCCTCGCCCACCGGCGGCGTGGTGAAGTGCATGACCGGCTCGGCGACGCCGAAGAACATCAGGCCGATGCCCATGCCGGCGGAGAACAGCATGGCGAACCAGCTGCTGTTGCGGTACTCGGGCTCGCTGTGGTCGGGCCCCAGCTTGATGTCACCGTAGCGGCTGATGGCCAGGAACACCACGCTGATGAGCACCAGCGCCACCGCCAGGATGTAGAACCAGCTGGCGTTGCCGACGATCCATTGCTGGATGCGGTCGAACCGGGCCTGCGCCTGGTCCTGGAAGGCCACCGCGTAGAACACCAGCAGCACGATGAGCAGTGCGCTGCTGTAGAAGACCGGGGGGTTGAGCGTGCTCCTTGGTTTGGAAGGGTCGGACATCGGGGACGGTTTCTCCTTGTGAAGCGAAGGCGCCGGCGGCGCCCTGAACCTGCGTTCGCCTGCAAGGGTAGCTCATCGGCATCTCGTAATAATTCGAGGCACGGCGTTGCTACAGTGTCGCCGCGGCGGGCAAGGCGCATGGCGCGGGCCCTCCCCGCCCGCCGGGCAGCCCTTCGCCCATGGCCGCTGTCGCCAAATGAGCATCCCGCTCCCGCCCGCCCATCGCCGGCCCGGCTTTGCGCCAGCGCGAATCGAAACTAGATTCAAAGGCAGCGCCCCCGCCGGCCCCGCTCAAGGAACAGAACGCCCATGCTGAACTACGTGGCCCTAGGAATCCTCATCGCCGTCGCCCTGATTCTCTTCTACGGCATCATCGCCCTCCACGACATCCCCTACGAGATCGCCAAGGAACGCAACCACCCGCACCAGGACTCCATCCACGTGGCCGGCTGGGTGAGCCTGTTCACCCTGCACGTCATCTGGCCGCTGCTGTGGATCTGGGCGACGCTCTACCGCGAGGACCGCGGCTGGGGCATGGGCAACCCGAACGCGCCGGCCACCGAGCGCGAGCTGGCCGAGCTGAAGGCCGAGCTGGTGGAACTCAAGCGCACCCTCGCCGCGCCCCACGCGCCGCACGACGAAGGGAGCCACTGAGATGGAAACGTTGCTCCTGCTGACCTACGCCGCCCTCTGCGTCGCCGTCTTCAAGCTGTTCCGCATTCCCAGGAACAAGTGGACCGTGCCCACCGCCGCCCTCGGCGGCGTGGTCCTGGTGGGCTGCCTGGTGTTCTTCATGAACTACAACCACCCCTACTCCGAGGTGGCCCGCAGCTACTTCATCAGCACGCCCATCTCGCCCAACGTCAGCGGCCAGGTGATCGAGGTGCCGGTGGAGCGCGACCGCGCGGTGAAGAAAGGCGACGTGCTGTTCCGCCTGGACCCGACGCCCTTCGAGAGCAAGGTGAAGGCGCTGGAGGCCCAGTTGGTGTCGGCCAAGGCCGACCTCTATCGCGCTTCCACCCTGGTGCAGCGCAATGTCGGCAACCGCCGCGACCTCGACCAGGCCACCGCCCAGGTCAACGCCATCGAGGCGCAGCTGATCGGCGCCCGCTACGACCTGGAAAGCACCACGGTGCACGCCCCGGCCGACGGCATCGTGTCCCAGCTGATCCTGCGCCCCGGCGTGCGCGCCACGCGCTTTGCCACCCGGCCGTCGATGGTCTTCATCCCCAACGAGGACTACTTCTACGTGGCCTGGATGCGGCAGAACAGCCAGCTGCGCCTGAACGCCGGCGACGCCGCCGAGATCGCCTTCGACGGCCTGCCCGGCCAGGTGTTCCAGGCCAAGGTGCGGCGCGTGCTGCCGGTGATCGGCGAAGGCCAGATCCAGCCCGGCGGCAACCTGATCAGCTTCAGCGGCTCGCCGCCGCCGGGCCGCGTGCCGGTGCTCCTCGACATCACCGACCCGGCCTTCGAGCAATACCGCGCCACCCTGCCCGGCGGCGCCTTCGGCCAGGCCGCGGTGTACAGCGAGCACGCCCACGAGTTGGCGGTGATGCGCAAGATCCTGCTGCGCATGGCGTCCTGGTTGAACTACATCTATCCCTTCCACTGACGCCCCCATGCAGGAGCGCGCCCTGCGCGCGAAATCGCGGACAGAGTCCGCTCCTACAGGTTGCCGGGTGGCACGGACGCGTAGGGCGTATAACCGTTCGCGGTTATCCGCCGCCGGCCGACACACCGGTGCCCCGGGCAATGGCGGATAACGCCGTAGGCGTTATGCGCCCTACGGGCTGGGAGGCGCGGATGCGTAGGGCGCATAACCGTTCGCGGTTATCCGCCGCCGGCCGGAACGCCGGTGCCCGGGCAATGGCGGATAACGCCGTAGGCGTTATGCGCCCTACGGGCTGGGAGGCGCGGACGCGTAGGGCGTATAACCGTTCGCGGTTATCCGCCGCCGGCCGGAACGCCGGTGCTCGGGCAATGGCGGATACCCGTGAGGCATCGCATTCCCCCGTAGGAGCGGACTCCGTCCGCGATCTGCCGATCCCGGGCACCGCTATCGCGGATGAACCCTACGGCACCGGGCAACGCCCCTGGCCGGCCGAGGCCTGGGCGATGGCTGTGGCCAGCTGGCGCAGGTTGGCCTGGTGCGCGCTGACCAGGCTTTCCACGCTGTTCTGCGCCGGCGTCTGCACCGTGGTGTGGCAGCTCAGCTCGCCCTGGCCGCCCGCGCGCTTCAGGCGCCAGGTGGCGTCCAGCAGCGCGTAGCGCCCCGGCACCGAGTCGAAGCGCTGCACCTCCACCCGCAGCACCGCCCTGGGCGCGGCGCCGGGCGGGCCGCCGAGCTGGTCCTGCAGGGCATTCTGGAACTCGTCCACCAGGTTGGCGCCCCACCATTCGGTTTCCAGGATGGCCAGGCCGCTGCCGCCCTGGCGCACCACGATCTGCGAGCGGTCCACCTGCGGCGGCAGGCTCACGCGTTCCACGCGCACCCCGCTCGCCGCGCCCTGCCCCGGCTGCGCGGGCACCAGCGTGTGGTAGTGGATGGGCGCGCTGCTGCAGCCCCAGAACAACGGCAGCAGCCCGGCCATGAGCAGCTTCGGCAGCTTGGGCATCTCGTTCACTCCTTTGGCATTGCCCTGTCAGGGCTGCAGGTCGTTGACGCCCGCGGCCTTCGGGCGCCCGCGGATCAGCGATTCGGGGTGCCGGCCGAGGTAGTCCGAGAGGTCGCGCAGCGAGCGCGACATGCGGTCCAGTTCCTCCAGTGTGTCGCCCAGCTTCTGGCGCTGCGGCGAGTCCTCCGCCAGCGCGGCGTTGGCCGTCTGCAGCGTCTTGCGCACCTCGTCGAGGGTGCCCTTCACACCGGGCAGGGTCTGGCCGTTGAACTGCTTCAGGCTGTTCTGCAGCTCGCGCAGGTTGCCGTCCAGGTTGTTGGCGATGCGCTCCAGCGGCAGCTTGCGGATGCGCTCCACCATTTCCTGCAACTGCTCCTGCAGCTTGTCCAGGCTGCCGGGCACGGTGGGGATGGCGAACGGCTGGGCGCTGGTGTCGAAGGCCACCTTCTTCGCGTCGGGGTAGAAGTCCAGGGAGATGTACATCTGCCCGGTGATCAGGTTGCCGCTGCGGGCCTGGGCGCGCAGGCCGTGCTCGACGAAGCTGGCGAGCAGCTGGCGGGTGCCCGCCTCGTCCTCCGGCGAATGGTGGAAGGCCTGCAGCATCTTCTGGTGCACCGGTCCCAGGCGCTGCGGGTAGACCACCGCGTCGACCATCACCGGGAAGCTCTGCTTCACCTCGTCGTAGTCCAGCTTCACCGAGGTGACCTTGCCGAAGGGCACGCCCATGAACTCCACCGGCGCGCCCACCGACAGGCCGCGCATCGACTGGTCGAAGCGCAGGCTCAGGTACAGCGGCTTGCCGGTGGGCGGGGCCAGCGCCGTGTCGCGGTCGGCGAACAGCTGGAAGCGTTGCTCGTCCGCCGCCGGCTTGGCGTCTGCGGCGAAGTCCGGGGTGCCGAAGGCCAGGCCGCCGACCAGCAGCGAGGACAGCGACTCGGTGTTGACCTTCAAGCCGTTGGCGTCCACCGACAGGTCCACCCCGCTGGCGTTCCAGAAGCGCGTGTCCTGGGTGACGAAGGCGTCGTAGGGCGCATTGACGAACACGCCGATGTCCACGCCCTTGCCGTCCTGGCGCAAGGCATAGGACACCACCTGCCCCACCGGGATGCGCCGGTAGTAGATCGACGAGCCGATATCCAGCGAGCCCAGGTCGTCGGCGCCGAGCATGAAGCGCTTGCCCTTCTCGCCATAGGTGATCGGCGGCGGCGACTCCAGGCCGGTGAAGTTCTTCTCCGGGGCGCTGGCCTCGCCGGCGTCGGCACCGATGAAGGCCCCCGACAGCAGGGTGTCCACCCCGGACACGCCGCCGGCGCCGATGCGCGGCCGCACCACCCAGAACTTGGCGCCGCGGCTGGCGAAGGGCTCGGCGTCCTTGGACAACTGCACCTTGGTGACGACGCCCTTGCGGTCCCTGGCCAGTTCCACCGAGGTCACTTCGCCTATCACCACGCTGCGGTACTTCACCTGGGTCTTGTGCGCCTCCAGCCCCTCGCCGGTGGCGAAGGAAATGGAAATCACCGGCCCCTGCTGCATCCAGTTGCGCACCACCAGCGAGGCGCCGACCAGCAGCGCGATGATCGGCACTATCCAGACCAGCGACAGGTTCCAGCGCCGCGTGCGCACCTCGGCCCGCCCCGGCGGCGCCGGGTCATGTGTGTCCTGCGCCATCGATTCGGTCTCCCTTGTGCGGATCGTCGTCCCAGATCAGGCGAGGGTCGAAACTCATCGCCGAAAGCATGGTGAGTACCACCACCAGGCCGAAGAAGAGGATGCCCGGGCGCGGCTCGATGGTGCCCAGCCCGCGCATCTGCACCAGCGCCGCCACCAGCGCCACCACCATCACGTCGAGCATCGACCAGTAGCCGATCAGCTCGACGAAGCGGTACAGCTGCGAGCGCTGCCGGCGCGCCCAGGCGCTGCGGCGCTGGGCGGTGAACAGCAGCAGGCCGAGGGAACCGAACTTGATCGCCGGCACGCCGATGCTGGCGATGAAGATGATCAGCGCGATGTCCCAGGCGCCCGCCTCCCAGAACTCCAGCACGCCGCCGCCGATGGTGCTGTCCACGCCCTGGCCGAGCATTTCGGTGCGCATCACCGGCAACAGGTTGGCCGGCACGTAGAACACCAGCGCCGCCACCAGGAAGGCCCAGCCGCGGTTGATGGCGTCGGCCTTGCGCGCGTGCAGCGGCGCGCCGCAGCGTTCGCACTCATGGGCGTTGCGGCCCAGGTCGCAGGTATGGCCGCAACCGTGGCACAGGCACAGGTTCAGCTGCGGGGCCAGCGGCGGCGTGCTCATACCTGCTCCCAGAGGTCGCGGATGTCGCGCCCGGCGATGGCGATCAGCAGCACGCTCAGCGCCGCCAGGGCCACCAGGCCGATGCCGGGGATCACCTCCAGCAGCCCGGCCAGCTTGATCACCGCCACCATGGCGCCGAGCAGGCACACCTCCAGCATGCTCCACGGCCGCAGCCCCTCCAGGGCGCGCATGCACAGGGCGAAGGCCGGCGCGCGGCGGCGGCCCAGCGCGAAGCCCAGCACCCAGGTGAGCAGCGTCACCTGCAGCACCGGGGCGATGATGATGGCCAGGGCCACCACCAGGGCGATGAAGGTGATGCTGCCGCTGCTGAGGACCAGCACCGAGTCCCAGAGCGTCGCCGAGTTGCTCAGGCCCTTCATGCTGATGGTCATCACCGGGTAGGCGTTGGCGAAGGCCAGCAGCACGGCGCCGGTCAGGCTCAGCGCCAGGCGCTGCTGCACCGTCAGCGCGGTGTGCCGCTGCAGCACGCCGCCACAACGCACGCACAATGCGCGCTGGTGGCGTTGCAGCGGCGCGCGCTCATACACGGCGTCGCAGTATTCGCAGATGATCAGGTCGCGGGCCTGGGGCATGCGGGGCTCTGGGCAGTGGGAAGCGGGGCCGGGGCGCCGCGCGAATGACGGCGCGCCCGACCATGCCTGGCAAGCCTAGCCGAAGATGGCGGCGCGGCCGCCGCACCCTGCTCTTTGCGCGACAGCCGGCCCGCCTCAGGCCCCGCCGATCCACCCCGCCGCGCGCTCGGCGATCATGATCGCCGCGGCGTTGGTGTTGCCGCCCACCAGGGTCGGCATGATCGACGCGTCGACCACGCGCAGGCCCTCGATGCCACGGACCTTCAGGCGGCTGTCCACCACAGCGTCCTCGTCGGGGCCCATGCGGCAGGTGCCCACCGGGTGGTAGATGGTGTCGGTGCGGCGGCGCAGCACCTCCACCAGTTGCTCGTCGCTGTGCAGGCCGGCGCTGTACAGGTCCTTCAGGCCGAAGCGCGCCATGGGCCGCTGCTCGCAGATTTCCCGCGCCATGCGGTAGCCCTTGAGCAGCGTCTGCACGTCGTCGTCGTGGCCGAGGATGTTCGGGTCGATGCGCGGCGCCGCGGCCGGGTCGGCGGACTGCAGGCCCAGGCTGCCGGCGCTCTTGGGCCGCAGCACGCAGACGTGGCAACTGAAGCCGTGGCCCCAGTGCAGGGTGCGGTTGTGGTTGTCCAGCAGGCTCACCACCGAATGCAGCTGCACGTCCGGGCGGCTCTGCTCGGGGCCGGTGCGCAGGAAGGCGCCGGCCTCGGCGAAGTTGCTCGCCAGCGGGCCGCTGTGGCTGGCCAGGTACTGCGCCAGGGCCGCGCTCATGCGCGCACCGCCGCGCACCGAGTAGCCGGGCAGCGAGGTGTCGTGGCTGCGGTAGCAGAGCACCACGTCCGGGTGGTCGCGCAGGTTCTGCCCCACCCCCGGCAGCTCGTGCTGCACGCGGATGCCATGGGGCTTCAACTCGGCCTCCGGGCCGATGCCCGAGAGCAGCAGCAACTGCGGGCTGCCGAACACCCCGGCGCTGAGCAACACCTCGCGGCGCGCCTTCAGCTCCAGGTGCTGGCCCTTGTGCGTCACCCGCACGCCGCAGGCCTGCTTGCCCTGCAGCAGGATGCGCTCGGCGCGGGCGCCGGTCAGCACCGTGAGGTTGCCGCGCGCCTGGCGGATCGGCTTGAGGAAGGCGGTGGCGGCGCTCCAGCGGCGGCCGTCGCGGATGGTCACCTCGTAGTGGCCCACGCCTTCCTGCTCGGCGCCGTTGAAATCCTCGTTGTAGCGATGGCCGGCGTGCAGCCCGGCCTCGATGAAGGCATGGGAGGCCACATGGGCGTTCACCTGGCCGACGTACAGCTCGCCCTGGCCGCCGTGGTACTCGCAGCCGCCGCCGTGGTGGCGCTCGCTCTTGCGGAAGTACGGCAGCACCTCGGCGAAGGACCAGCCGGGGTTGCCCAGGGCTGCCCAGTCGTCGAAGTCGCTGTGGTGGCCGCGGATGTAGATCATGCCGTTGATCGAGCTGCTGCCGCCGAGCACCTTGCCCCGCGGCTGGTAGCCGACGCGCCCGCCCAGGCCGGCCTGGGGCACGGTATCGAAGGCCCAGTTGACGTGGTGCGTGGGCAGGATGGCGGCGATGCCGGCCGGCGCGTGCACCAGCGGCGAACGGTCCTCCGGCCCCGCCTCGAGCAGGCACACGGAAACGCCGGGGTCGGCGCTCAGGCGGTTGGCCAGGACGCAACCGGACGAGCCGGCGCCAACGATGATGTAGTCGAATTCCATGAGGTGCTCCGGTGAGTGGGAAGGGAACGCCTCGGATTCTTCGCTGGCCGTCGTCCGATTGATTGATCTTTGATGACAGATAATTGATTCTTCACGACATGGAACCCTTCATCCGCACCACCTCCTTCACCGGCTTCCGCGAGCTGGTCGCCCAGCACGGCCAGGACCCGGCCGCGTACCTGCGGCGCTTCCGCATCAAGCCGCAGTTGCTCGACGACGAGGACGCCCGGGTGCCCTTCCGCTCGCTGGTGGGGCTGCTGGAATACGCCGCCGCCGAACTGGGCTGCCCGGACTTCGGCCTGCGCATGGCCGAGCACCAGAACCTGCACGTGCTCGGCCCCATCGCCGCCATCGCCCGCCACTCGGTGACCGTGGCCCACGCCCTGGGCGACGTGGTGCGGTTCATCGGCTACCACAGCCCGGGCATCCAGCTGGAACTCGACCAAGCGCCCGGCCAGGCCCCGCGCCTGTGCATCGCCCTGCGCATCCCCGGGGTGACGCAGCAGCGGCAGATGGCCGAGCTGGCCATGGGCGTGGCACACAACACCATGAAGCTGCTCTGCGGCCCCGGCTTCAAGGCCCAGGCAGTGGAGCTGCACGGCGCAAGCCCGGTGCCGCTGCTGCGCTACCGGCGCTATTTCCATACCGAGGTGCGCAGCGGCCAGGCCGGCTACGCCATGCTGCTGACCCGCGCCCAGCTCGACCAGCGCATCGAGCAGCAGGACCCGGCGCTGCACCGCACCCTGGTGCAGTACCTCAGCCAGTTCGAACAGGAAGGCGCCGACCTGGGCGAGCTGGTGCGGCGCTGGGTCACGCGCATGCTGCCCACCCAGCGCTGCCGCCTGCCGCTGGTGGCCGAGCAGATGGGCCTGCACGAGCGCACCCTGCAGCGCCGCCTGGGTGAACTGGGGCTGACCTTCGACGAGGTGGTCGACAGCGTCCGCCGCGAGCGCGCGGAAACCTACCTGGCGGCGCGGGACATCCCCCTGGCGCAGATCGCCAACATGCTCGGCTACAGCGAACAGGCGGTGTTCAACCGCGCCTGCCGGCGCTGGTTCGACCTCACCCCCGGCGCGCGCCGCCGCCAGTTGCTGGCGCCGCGCGCGTAGATACACCCCGGCCACGTCCCACGCCAAGGTCGGCCTCGGAGGCACCTGGGGCCCAGGCCAAACGGCGGATAACGCCGGAGGCGTTATTCGCCCTACGGGTTCGGCCGTGGCGTAGGGCGTATAACCGTTCGCGGTTATACGCCGATACACCCATGTCACAACCCACGCCAAGGTCGGCCTCGAAGCCGCCTGGGGCCCAGGCCAAACGGCGGATAACGCCGGAGGCGTTATACGCCCTACGGGTTCGGCCGTGGCGTAGGGCGTATAACCGTTCACGGTTATACGCCGATACACCCGTGCCACAACCCACGCCAAGGTCGACCTCGGAGGCGTTATTCGCCGCCCAGGAACCAGCGGTAGTAGGGGTTGTCGCCGTCGTCGCGGACCACCTGGCGGGCGTCGCGGGCCCAGGCCTGGCGGTCGCCGCGGTAGGCGTGCAGGCTCAGGTCGTAGAAGCGCCGCAGGCGCGCCCAGTGCTCGTCCACCGCGGCGCGGAAGGACGGCTCGGCGCCCTCCAGCGGCGGTGCACGGCGCAGCGCCAGCAGCGCCGGCAGCACGCGGGTGATCTCCCTGGCGCGCACCCAGGGCGCGTACTCGATGCGCGGCTGGTCGTCGGTGACCGGCTGCGCGTCGCCGGCGAAGCTTTCCAGCCCCGCGCGGTCGGTCACCCAGGTGGCCAGCAGCGCCTCGGGCGAGTCCACGCCCACCTCGCCCAGGGCCGCGGCCACCGCCGGCTGCGCGAAACGCTCGCGGATGCGCGGCACGTCCAGGCGCAGCGGCTGCAGCGAGCCCACCAGGAGCATCTCGTGGAACTCGGTGGTCCACAGCCAGGCATGGGGGAAGACGTCGATGAAGCTGCGCACCAGCGCGCGGCTGTCCTCCTCGTTCTGCGTCGGCAGCGGCAGCCACTGGGCGACGATGCCGCCCTGCTCCAGGCGGCTGGCGGCCAGCTGGTAGAAGTCCCGCGAGTACAGGTTGACCACGCCGGCGGCCGAAGGCGGCGGCGGTTCCAGGGTGATCATGTCGTAGCGCTCGGCGCTGCGCAGCAGCTCGCGGCGGCCGTCGCGCAGGCGGATGTCCAGGCGCGGGTCGTGGCGGGCGTCGAAGTTGCCCTTGAAGTGCGGCGCCGCGGCCAGCACCTCGGGCAGCAGCTCGGCCACCACCGGGTGCTGCAGGGCCGGGTAGCGCAGCATGGCGCCAGCGGTGATGCCGGTGCCGAAGCCGATCACCAGCGCCGAGCGCGGTTCGCCGTCGTGCACCAGCAGCGGCAGCAGCGCCTGCAGACGCATGTAGCGCAACGAGGGCATGGCGTCGCCGGTGTTGGACACGCCCTGGATGTACAGGCGGCTGAAGCGGTTCTGCCCCCTGCCCTGCTCCACCACCGCCACGGTGCCGCCGCGGCCCTCTTCGTAGAAGGTGATCTGCCCGTTGCGCGCGGCCGGCAGCAGTTCGGCCAGGTGCCGCGGCGAGGTAAGCGCGCCGGCCGCCAGGGTGGCGACGGCGACCAGCGCCACGCCCAGGCGCATGCGCTTGCCCACCTGCTGGCCGCGGCATACCGCCAGCAGCCCGACGGCCGCGGCCAGCGCCGCGAGCAGCGCCAGGCTGCGCACCAGGCCCAGGCCGGGCACCAGCAGGAAGCCGGTGAGCATCACCCCGAGGATGCCGCCGAGGGTGTTGAGCGCCACCACCAGGCCGACGTCGCGGCCCACGTGGGCGCTGTCCACCACCAGGCGCAGGGCCAGGGGAAAGGCGGCGCCCAGCAGCGTGGTGGGCAGGAACACCACGCACAGCGCGGCCACGGCGAAGCGCGCGCACATGCCGGCCAGCTCGCTGCCGCCCAGCCCCAGCACCAGTGCTTCGGCGCGGGTCTGCGCGCCCACCAGCCAGTGGCCGAGGCCGGCGACCTGGAGGATGGCCAGCAGCCCGGCGGCGGCGATCAGCAGGCCGAACAGGCCCCAGGGATCGCGGATGCGGTCGGCGCGCCGGGCGTACAGCGCGCTGCCCAGCACCAGGCCGCAGAGGTAGGTGGCCAGCACCATGGCGAAGGCGAAGGCGCGGGTGCTCATGAACTGCACGATGGACTGCGTCCACACCACTTCGTAGCCCAGGGCCACGCCGCCGGCCACGCAGTACAGGGCGATGGCCAGGCGCGCCGCGGGGCTGCGCGGCGCCACCGGCTGCCCGGCGGACGCGGCGGGCTCCACGGCCTCGCGGCGGGCCAGCAGCGCGCCGGCGGCGGCCAGCAGGTTGAGGCCGGCGGCGGCGCAGGCGCTGCCGAGCACGCCCAGGGCCGGCAGCAGCACGAAGGCCGCCAGCAGCGTACCGGCGATGGCGCCGGCGGTATTGGCCGCATACAGCCCACCGCCGGCGCGGCCCAGTTGGTCGTTCGCCGGTTTCAGCGCCCGCACCAGCACCGGCAGCGTGCCGCCCATGAAGAAGGCCGGCAGGCCGACCAGGGCGAAGGGCAATAGCCAGGCCGCCAGGCCAGTGCCGGCCTCCAGGCGGGCGAAGGGCCCGGCGGCGTGGGCCAGGGCGACGGTGGCGGCGACACCGAGCGCCGCCACCAGCAGCTCCAGGCCGGCGTACAGGCGCACCGGCCGGCGCAGGCGGTCGGCCCAGCGGCCGAAGGCCAGGCCGCCCAGGGCCAGGCCGGCGAAGAAGGCGCTGATGGCGGTGGTGACGGCATACACCTCCACCCCCACCACCAGGGAAAGCTGTTTCACCCACAGCACCTGGAACACCAGCGCCGCGCCCCCGGAGGCAAACATCAGCAGGGCCGGGAGCAGCATCTGCAGGTGGGCCCGGGAAGGGACTTCCGCGCCAACGGCACGACGGGATCGCATGGGGGACGGGCTGGCAGCTGAGGGCATCGGACGGCCTTGTCGGAAAATGGAAAAGCCTGCGACGGCAAAGCCGTCGCAGGCATCGGTCCGGAAGCCCGGCTCGCGGGCTTCCTATGCGGCACAGCTTACTTCGCAGTGCCCTGCTGCTTCATCTTCGCTTCGATCTGCTTGTCCACGTTCTCGCGGATCTGGTCGATGCTGAAGCTGGCCGGGCGCTGGCTCGGCGGGTACTCGACGAAGGTCTGCAGGAACTTCGCGGCCTTCTGCGTCCCCTGGAACAGCAGGTAGTCGTTCTTGGTCAGCCAGTCGTAGTACTGGTCGGAGACCACGTCCGCCCGCTCGTACGGGTCCATGCGCAGGTTGAACAGCTTGGGCACCCGCAGGCAGGTGAAGGGCTCGCTCCACACCTGCAGGCCGCCGGGCGCGCGCTGTTCGCACCAGACGATCTTCCAGTCGCCGAAGCGCATGCCCACCAGCTCGCCGTCGTCGTTGAAGTAGTAGAACTCGTTGCGCGCACTCTTGTCGGCCTTGCCGGTCAGGTAGTCCAGCTGGTTGAAGCCGTCCAGGTGCACCTTGAAGTTCTTGCCGCCGACGTTGGCGCCCTTGAGCAGGCGGTCCTTGATGTCGGTGTCGCCCACCGCGGCGAGCAGCGTCGGGAACCAGTCCAGCCCGGAGACCATCTGGGTGGAGACTTCGCCGGCCTTGATGTGGCCCGGCCAGCGGATCATCGCCGGCACCCGGTAGGCGCCTTCCCAGTTGGAGTTCTTCTCGTTGCGGAACGGGGTGGTCGCCGCATCCGGCCAGGACCACTGGTTCGGGCCGTTGTCGGTGGTGTAGATGACGATGGTGTTGTCGGCGATCTTCAGGTCATCCACCGCCTTGAGCAGTTTGCCGACGTCGCCGTCGTGCTCGATCATGCCGTCGGCGTATTCGTTGCCCAGCATGCCGCTCTGCCCTTTCATCGAGTCGCGCACGTGGGTGAAGGCGTGCATGCGCGTGGTGTTCATCCACACGAAGAACGGCTTGTCGGCCTTCACCTGCTTGTCCATGAAGTTGATGGCGGCCTGGGTAGTGTCGTCGTCGATGGTCTCCATGCGCTTGCTGTTCAGCGGGCCGGTGTCCTCGATCTTGCCGTCGGCGGTGGAGTGGATCACCCCGCGCGGCGTGGCGGCCTTGGTGAAGGCCTCGTCGTCCTTCGGCCAGTACGGGCGTTCGGGCTCTTCCTCGGCGTTGAGGTGGTACAGGTTGCCGAAGAACTCGTCGAAGCCGTGATTGGTCGGCAGGTACTCGTCGCGGTCGCCCAGGTGGTTCTTGCCGAACTGCCCGGTGGCGTAGCCCTGGGCCTTGAGCGCCTGGGCGATGGTGATGTCGCGCGCCTGCAGGCCCACCGGCACGCCAGGCATGCCGACCTTGGACAGGCCGGTGCGCAACGCCGACTGGCCGGTGATGAAGGTGGAACGGCCGGCGGTGCAGCTGTTCTCCGCGTAGTAGTCGGTGAACATCATGCCTTCGTGGGCGATGCGGTCGATGTTCGGCGTCTTGTAGCCGACCACGCCGAAGGCGTAGGCACTGATGTTGGTCTGGCCGACGTCGTCGCCGAAGATCACCAGGATGTTCGGCTTGTCAGCGGCGCTGGCGACCGAGCATCCGACTATCGCCGTCGCCGCCAGGGCGAAGCGCGACAACCATCTTCCCGTGCGTTTCATGTGGGTGTTACTCCTTTCCAGTTTGCTTGTCGTGAGCCACGACTACGTTCACCGGGGGCGCCGACCGGCCGGCTGGCGCCCCGCTGCGATCCTGCGGTTCAGTTGTTTCCCGCTTGCTGTTCGAACGGATAGATCCGCTTCCACTCCTTCGCCATGTCCACTACCGTCCAGCCCTTCTCCGTGGCCTCGTCGAGCGCCTTGTCCAGGCGCCCGACCTTGCTCTGGCGGTCGTAGGCCCATTCGCGCTCGCCGTCGGTGTGGTGCACCAGGCCGGCGAAGCGCAGGCCTTCGCCCGCGGTGGTCCATTGCAGCATCTGCAGGTCGCCGTCGGAGTTGCCGAAGGCGAGGATCGGCCGGCGGCCGATGATGGCGTCGATGCTCTCGGGCTTGCCGGCGCCGTCGTCGTTGTGGGTGAGCTTGGGCAGGCGCTGGATCGACAGCGCGCCCTCGTCGTCCTGGAAGCGGGTGGCGAAGGTGGTGCCGATCACCTGCTCCGGCGGGATGCCGTAGACCTCCTCGGCGAAGGCGCGCATGAAGGCCACTTCGCCGCCGGAGACGATGTAGGTCTTGAAGCCGTGCTCGCGCAGGTAGCCCAGCAGTTCCAGCATCGGCTGGTAGACCATCTCGGTGTAGGGCTTGTGGCTGCGCGGGTGCGTGGCGCTGGCCAGCCAGCGCCGGGCGTTGTCGGTGAAGGCCTCGGTGCTCATGTTGGTGTGGGTGGCCATGACGATCTCCAGCAGGCCGCGCATGCCGGCCGCCTCCAGGGCCTTCTGGTCGTTCTCCAGCACCGCCTTGAACGGCATCTGCTCCTTCCACTCCGGGTGCTGCGGCGCCATGCGCTTCACCTCGGCCAGGGCGAACAGCACCTGGAAGTACAGCGGCTGCTCGCTCCACAGGGTGCCGTCGTTGTCGAACACGGCGATGCGTTCGGCGGGCTTCACGTAGTCCTTGCCGCCCTCGGTGCTCACCGCCTCGACGAACTTCACGATGGCCTGCCTGGAGGGCCCGTCGTTCCACGACGGCAGCACCTCGGCCGCCTGGGCCAGCAGCGGCAGGCAGAGCAGCAGGGTGAAGATCCAGCGCAGGGTGGGCGGCGTGCGGTGTGCGTACATGGGACGTCCTTGCTTCAGGGGTTCAACGGCTTGAGGCTGTGGTGCGCCGGTGCGGGTTCGTCGTGTTCGGCAACAGCCTTCGGCAGCCCGGGCAGCGCCTTCAGAAGCGCCTCCGGGGTGTCTGCACGGTGTTCGCGTCCATAGCGAGTTCTGAAAAACGCTAGCAAATAATCGACAGTCGGCTCGGGCAGGCGGCCAAAGGCGCTACTCATTTCGTGACATCCGGTGCGCCGGCGCAGCCACAGGTACAGCGCGCCCAGCTGCGGCGGCGAGCCTTCGAGCTGCGGGCGCACCTGGCGCCAGGCGTATTCGGGAGAGTCCAGCCAGGCCTGCTGGCGGCGCTGGCGCCAGCTGCGCCATTGGCCGACCAGCGGCGCGCCCCAGCGCTGCCCGGCGAATGCCAGCGCGGCCAGCAGCACCAGGGCCAGGCCGATGAGCAGCCAGTGCCCGGCGATGTGCACCTGGGCCTTCTGCCCCAGGCGGCGCAGGTCCTCGGTGATGGAGAACGGCGCCTGGTAGCCGGCCGCGCCCTTGGCCTCCAGGTCCAGGGCCGGCACGGAGGCGGTCTTCTGCTCGCCCGTGGCGGCATCCCACCAGCGCAGCTCGATGGCCGGCAGGCTGAAGCGGCCGGCCTCGCTCACCACGTAGGTCGCCGCATCCTCGCGCTCGCCGCCGTCGACGCCACCGCGCCCGTCGCCCATGGGCTTCACCGTCGGCGTCTGCACGTAGCGGCGCAGCCCGTCCACCTCGGCGAAGGCCGGCGCCGGGATCAACATCGCCTGGGCCCCCTCGGCCTGCACGTGGAGGCGCCGAGTGACGCTGTCGCCTACCCGCAGCGGCTTGTGCGACTGCTCCAGCACCTGGCTGAAGTCGAGCTGCCGGGCCACCAGCCGCTGCGCCCCGGCCTCGCCGCCGGCGGGCTCGCGGGCGGTGAAATGCAGGGGCTGGCTGTGCACCGTCAGCGGCCCGCTGCCCTGCCCCGGCTGCACCTGGATGGCCAGGGCGGGAATGTCGAAGGCGCGGGCCTGCTGCGGGGTGATTTGGTAGCTGTAGCGCAGGCCGAAGAACGGCTTGCCGTCGATCTGCTCGGTGAGGTGCGTGGCCTCGCCGCTGGGCACCGACACCACCGCGCCGTCCAGCGCCAGCTTGGGCAGTTGCGGCGCTGCGCTGAACCAGGTGTCCACCAGCAGGTCCAGCTGCAGGCTGAGGGTGCCGCCCACCAGCACCGAGTCGCCCGGCAGCAGCTGGCTGCGCACCTTCACCAGCGGTTCGTCGGCCAGCGCCGGCACGGGCAGGGCCAGCAGCAGGCACAGCAGCAGGCGCTTCATGGCGTGGCCTCCGTGGCCGGGTTGCGCGCGGCGTCCTGCAGCAGGAACTTGCGCTTGAGGAAGCGCGCCGGCGAGGTGGTCAGGTTGCTCAGCCACTGCTCGTCGGAGCTGGCCTGGCCGGTCTGGCTCTGCACCGACTTGCCCTTGCCGGTGGTGTTGTCGAACACCTCCTTGTCGGCCTTCTCGTCCGGCGGCCCGGCTTCCTGCTGGGCGTCGCGGTCCTTCTGCAGGGCCTGCGCCAGGGCCAGGTTGGCCTTGGCCTCGGGGAAGTCCGCCTGGCGCGCCAGGGCCTGGCGGTAGGCGGCGATGGCCTGCTCGAACTTGCTCAGGCGCACATAGGTGTTGCCCAGGTAGAAATACGCTTGCGCCGTGTCCAGCCGGGCGAAGCTGGCCAGGGCCAGTGGGTAGTCCGCCGCGCGGTAGGCGGCGATGCCCTTCCAGTACACATCCTGGAAGTGCGCCGCGGCCTGCGGGTAGTGCTCGTGCTCGAAGGCCCAGCGGCCCTGCTGGTCGGCAGTGAAGAAGGCGTCCGCCAGCGGCCCGGCGTGTGCCGGCGGCGCCGGCCAGCCCAGGCCCAGGGCCAGCAGCGCGGCGCCCAGCCAGTGCACCTGCCAGCCCTTGCGGACGGCCAGCAGCGCCAGCGCCAGCAACGGCCAGCACAGCCAGTAGCCGGCGTCCTTCCAGTGCAGTTCGCGGCCGTCGTCCTGGGCCGCCTGGAAGTGCTGCTGGGCGTGCAGTTCGATCCAGTCCAGGTCGTCGTCGTTCAGCGTCAGGCTGCCCAGGGGCGCGTCGGCGGCGTCGGCCAGGCCCTTCAGGCCCTCGGCGTCGAAGCGCGCCAGCAGCGGCCGGCCCTCGGCGTCCTCCTGGCCGCCCTTGAGCAGGCCGCCGTCCTGGCTGCCCACGGCCAGCACCAGCACCTGCAGCTCGCTGCCCTGCAGGGCCTTGCCGATGGCGTCGAACTGGGTGCGGTCGGCGCCGTCGGTGACCAGCACCAGGGTGCCGGGCGCCTGCTCGGCGGCCAGCAGGCGCTTGGCCACCTCGATGGCGCCCAGGGCGTCCTTGCCGCTGCGCTCGATCAGGTTGCTGGACAGCGCCTGCAGGAAGCTGTCCAGCAGGGCCGGGTCCTCGGTGGCCGGCAGCACCAGGTGCGCGCTGCCGGCATAGGCCAGCAGCGCGGTATGGCCGCCGGCGCGGCGCTGGATGAGGTCGTGCAGCTTGTGCTTGGCCGCCTCCAGGCGCGAGGGCGGCACGTCGGCGGCGTCCATCGAGGGCGACAGGTCCAGGGCCAGGATCAGCGGCGCGCGGTTGTCGAGGAAGGCCGGACGGTCCTGCTCCCAGGTCGGCCCGGCGGCGGCGATGCCGCCCAGTACCAGGAAGGCGCCGAGCAGGTGCACCGGGCGCAGGCGCTGGTTGTCCTGCGGGGTGATCACCAGGTGCTGCAGCAGGTGCGGGGCGATGATGCCGTCCAGGCGCCGCGCCAGGTCGTGGCGGCGCGCCCACAGCAGCGGGAAGAGGACGCCGGGCAGCAGTGCCAGCAGCCACAGCGGGCGCAGGAAGTGGAAGGCGGCGAGGTCGATATCCATCTCAGCCCTCCACCTGCGTCTGGCGCCGCCCCGGCGCGCTCACGCGCCCGGCCAGGGCCGCCAGGCCATGGGCCAGCGCCAGGGCCAGCAGCGCCGCGCCCAGGGGCAGCCAGAACAGGTCGCGCTTGGGCTGGTGGCTGAAGGTTTTCACCTTGTGCGGGGTGATGCGGTCCAGGGTGGCGTACACCTGCTGCAGGGCACCGCTGTCGCCTGCGCGGAAGAAGCGCCCGCCGGTGGCCTGGGCGATGCCGCGCAGGCCGTCCAGGTCCACCTTGGCCTCGCCGCTGGCCGCGGGGTCGCCGATGCCGATGGTGTGCACCACGATGCCGTGCTCGCGGGCCATGGCCGCCGCGTGGTCGGGGGTGATGGCGCTGGCGGTGTCGTTGCCGTCGGTGAGCAGGATCAGCACCTTCTCCTGCTCCCGGGCGTCGGCCAGCAGCTTGATGGTCAGGCCAATGGCATCGCCCAGGGCGGTGTTCGGCCCGGCCATGCCGATGCCCACCTCGTCCAGCAGCATCAGCAGGCTGGCGTGGTCCAGGGTCGGCGGCGCCTGGGGGAAGGCGCCGGTGCCGAAGACGATCAGGCCGATGCGGTCGTCCTTGCGCCTGGCGATGAAGTCGCGCACCACGCTCTTCACCGCGCTCAGGCGGTCCACCTTCTGCCCGTCGGGGCCTGCGTAGTCGCGGGTCTCCATGGACTGGGAGATGTCCAGCGCCAGCATCAGGTCGCGGATCGGCCGTTCCTTCTCGATGGGCTTCTCCACCAGCACCGGGCGCGCACAGGCGGCCACCAGCAGGGCCCACACCAGCAGGTTCAGCCACAATTGCCAGCGCCCGCCGGCGGCCCGGCCACTGCCCGGGGCCTGGCCGGTGGCGCGGCTCATGGCGGCGAAGAACGGCACGCGCAGGGCGCTGCGCGACTCGTGGTAGGCGAGCAGGTAGCGGTACGCCAGCCAGGGCAGCGGCAGCAGGAACAGCAGCCAGGGATAATCAAACTGCCACATGGTGGACCTCGATCCAGTGCCGGCAGGCTGCCAGCAGCGCCTGTACCTCGCTGTCGGCCAGGGCCTGCAGGCGCTCGGCCGGGGCGTAGGCGAGCAGCGCCAGGCGCTGCGCCAGGTCCGCCGGCAGCGGCGTGGCGCTGCGCCGTTGCAGGAACGCCTGCCACTGCGGCCCGCCCAGGCGCGCCGCGGCCTCGCCGCCGGGCAGCGACAGGGCCACGCGCTTGAGCAGCTGCGGTAGTTCGCGCAGGGCGCCCAGGCGGCGCTGCGGGTCGGCCAGCTCGGCGCTCAGTTGGTCCAGCAGGGCCAGGGCCTCGCGCCGGTAGCGGTCGCGCCGCCAGCGCAGGTAGCGCCAGGTGCCCCAGGCCGCCAGCAAGGCGACCAGCACCAGCGCCAGCACCAGCCAGCCCCAGGTCTGCGGCCAGTAGCCGGTGACCGGTGGCGGCAGCGCCAGCTCCTGCAGCTGGTCGATGCCCGGTACGGCGGCCAGGCTCATCGCGGCACGCCCGATAGCCGGCCCAGTTCGCCGCGCAGCTGCTCCAGGCTCTCGCGCCCGGTGCTGAACATCATCAGCGGCACCTGGCTGCGGCGCAGCAGCGTGGCCACGTCCTTCAGCCGCCCGGAGAGGAATTCGCCCAGCGGCTGGTGCACCTGGCGCCGGCCCACTTCCAGTTCCACCTGCAGTTCGCCCTGGGTGACGGTGACGCGGCCGCGGTCGGGAATCTTCAGGGCGATGGGGTCGAACACCTGCAGCGCCAGCACGTCGTTGTGCGCGCTCAGCTGGCGCAGCAGCTGCAGGGTCTGCGGGCCGACGCCGGCGAAGTCGCTGATGATCACGATCAGCGCGTCGTGCCCGGCCACCGCCAGGCACTCGCGCAGCACCCGGTCGAGCTGCCCCGGCGACTCGTCGTCGGTGCGTGTCGCCTGCAGCGAATGGTTGTGCCGCACCACCGCCGAGCACAGCGCCTCCACCCGCGCGCGGCTGCGCAACGGGCGCACGTAGTCGATGCGCTGGTCGCCGAACACCAGCCCGCCCACCCGGTCGCCAGCATGGAAGGCCATCCAGGCGCCGATGGCCGCCAGCTCCGCAGCGGTCACCGACTTGAAGTTGCGTTTGGAGCCGAAGTACATGCTCATGCGCTGGTCCACCAGCAGCAGCGTCGGGCGGTCGCGCTCCTCGGTGTAGCTGCGCACGAAGGGCTTGCCGTAGCGCAGCGAGGCGCGCCAGTCGAGGTGCCGCAGGTCGTCGCCAGGGCTGTACTGGCGCAGTTCGTCGAAGCTCAGCCCGCGGCCGCGCAAACGCGCCGCGTGGTTGCCGGAGAGCACGCTGGACAGCGGCTGCCGCGACAGGAAGCTGAGCCCGCGCACCTGGTGCTCCAGCAGCATCAGCTGCTCCAGCGAGGCGTAGACGAAGCCGTCGGCGACGGGCGTTGCAGGGGCCATGGCTACCCTCCCCTCAGGCCGGTACCGCGACCTTGTCGAGCAGCCGGTCGACCACCTGGTCGGCGCTCACGCCGTCGGCCACGGCGTCGTAGGACAGCAGCAGGCGGTGGCGCAGCACCGGGTGCAGCACGGCGCGCACGTCGTCGGGCGAGACGTAGTCGCTGCCGGCCAGCCAGGCGTGGGCGCGCGCCACGCGGTCCAGGCTGATGCCGCCGCGCGGGCTGGCGCCGACCTTGATCCAGCGCGCCAGGTCCGCGTCGTAGTCGGCCGGGCGGCGGGTGGCGTTGATCAGGTCGATCAGGTAGCGGTCGATGGCCTCGGCCACGTGCACCTGGCCGACCTCGCGGCGGGCGGCGAAGATCGCCTCCTGGGCCAGCGGCGCGGGCGCCTCGGCGGCTGCGCCGGCCTGCTGGCGCTGCTCCTCGGCGCGCACCAGGCGCAGCACCTGGGTCTCGTCCTCCACCCTGGGGTAGTCGATCAAGAGCTTCATCAGGAAGCGGTCCATCTGCGCCTCGGGCAGCGGGTAGGTGCCTTCCTGCTCGATGGGGTTCTGCGTGGCCAGCACCATGAACAGCCCGGGCATGGCGTGGGTCTGCCCGGCCACGGTGATCTGGCGCTCCTCCATGGCCTCCAGCAGGGCCGCCTGGACCTTGGCCGGGGCGCGGTTGATCTCGTCGGCGAGGATGACGTTGCCGAACAGCGGGCCGGGCTGGAACTTCAGTTGGTTGCCGGCCTCGGTCTGCTGCAGGATCTCGCCGCCGGTGATGTCCGAGGGCAGCAGGTCGGGGGTGAACTGGATGCGGCTCATGCGCGCGTCGAGGTTCTTCGACAGGGCCTTGACCGTGCGCGTCTTGGCCAGGCCGGGCAGGCTCTCCAGCAACACATGGCCGTTGGCCAGCAGCCCCAGCAGGATGTTGCGGATGGTCTCTTCCTGCCCCAGTACCTGCGCACCGACGCTGGCTTCCAGGCTGGCGATCTGCTCACGTGTGCTCACTGTCTTTTTCCTTGTTCCGGCCGTCGCATCGCATGCGGTTTCCCTGCGGCGGGCGCACCATGCCTGGCGCTTTGCCACTCCACTGCGCTGGCGCAGGGTTGCCCTAACTCTAGCCCGCGCCTCGTTCTGCGCCACGGGAAAAGCCGCACTGTCGTGTAATGAGCATCCCCGACGAAACACGGAACCGGCGAGGTTGCGTAACCGCTGTCAGTATCTAGGCTGGTCTGTGTCACAACACTCCCCCAAAGGGGTGGTTCTCGCGTGTGCAAGGCAAGCGAGGCCTGTTCCGGAACCCACCCGATACACGAGCAAAAGGAAGCGCCATGCACCACCACTCGCCGCCTCGCCGCCTGCGACTGAAGACCCTGGCCGTGACCGTGGCCCTGGGCCTGTCCAGCGCCCATGCCTGGGCCGGCGGCATCCTCATCTACGAGGCCGGCCAGGAAGGCAACGGCCTGGCCAACGCCGGCGCCGCCGCCCTGGCCAGTGACCCCAGCGTGCTGATGAGCAACCCCGCCGGCATCACCGAACTCAAGGGCACGCAGGTCAGCGCCAATGGCCAGCTGATCCTCGGCCACCTGCGCTTCTCCCGCGATGGCGCCAACCAGTTCGACGGCAACGAAGGCGGCAACGCGCTGCAGTACCTGCCCGGCGCCAGCCTGTTCATCAGCCACCAGCTCGACGAGCGCTCGGCCATCGGCTTCGGCATGTACGGCAACTTCGGCCTGGCCCTGGACTACGACGACGACTGGGCCGGCCGCTACTTCAACCAGGAGGCGGCAGTCATCGGCGTGTCCTTCCAGCCGACCCTGGCGCACAAGTTCACCGACGACCTGTCCGTGGGCATCGGCCCGCGCATCATGTACGCCTACTACCGCAACGAGACGGCCATCAACAACAACCTGCTGGGCCTGCTCGACCGCCCCGACGGCCAGTTGGAGTACAAGGACACCGACGTCGGCACCGGCATCAACCTCGGCCTGCTCTACCGCGTCAGCCCCAGCACGCAGATCGGCCTGGCCTACACCAGCAAGGTCAAGCTGGAGTTCAAGGACAGCCCCGACGTGCGCAAGGTCAGCAACCCGATCATCAATGCCGCCCTGCGCCGCGCCGACGTGGACTCGCTGGAGCTGGACATGAACGTGCCGCAGACAGTGCTGCTGAGCGTGGCCCACGACCTCGACGCGCAGTGGAAGCTGCTGGGCAGCCTGGGCTGGCAGGACTGGAGCGACTTCGGCGACATCGGCGTGGAAGTGGACGCCAACGCCGGCGGCGTCAGCCGCACCGTCGACCGCCAGTACAAGGACACCTGGCACGCCTCCCTCGGCGCCCAGTACCAGGCCAGCAAGCAATGGCGCTGGAGCTTCGGCCTGGGCTACGACAGCTCCGCGGTGGACGACAAGGACCGCACCGTCGACAACCCCATGGGCGAGGCCTGGCGCCTGGCCACCGGGGTCAACTACCAGGTCGACGAGGGCCTGGACCTGCACCTGGCCTACACTCTGGTATGGCTGGGCGACATGGATGACCAGCAGACCAAGGCGCGCTCGGGCACCACGCTCTCCGGCACCTACAAGGACGCCGCGCTGCACATCATCGGCGGTGGCGCGACCTGGCGCTTCTAGGGCACGCGTGGCGGCCCGGCCAGGACAGCACTAATCTCACTGACTACAGAACCGTCCACAAGGAGCAACTCGATGAAGTTGAAGTCGTTAGCGGTATCCGTGTGCCTGGTGTCCCTCGTGCTCTCCGGCTGCGCGAGCAAGTACGTCGAGCCCGAGCAGTACTCCGGTTTCCTCAAGAACTACAGCGTGCTGAAGGAAGAAAAATCGCCTTCCGGAGCACCGGTCATGCGCTGGATCCAGCCGGGCATCGACGTCAACCGCTTCACCAGCGTTTATGTCGAGCCGAGCCAGCTCTATCCCCAGCCGCAACCCACCGAGAAGATCCCGCAGAGCACCCTGAGCGGCATCACCACCTACTACGACCAGGCCCTGCAGACGCAATTCGCCAAGGTCCTGCCGCTGGCCGGCGGCCCCGGCCCGGGCGTGCTGGTGGTGCGCCCGGCGATCACCGGGGTGAGCGCCTCGACCAAGGGCCTGCAGCCCTACGAGGTGATCCCCATCGCCCTGGTGGCCGCCGGCGTCAGCGTCGCCACCGGCATCCGCGACCAGGACACCAGCATCGCCACCGAGGCGGCCTTCCTTGACGGCGGCAACAGCCAGGTGGTGGCCGAGGTTGTGCGCAAGGGCGCCGGCGCCGAGCTGGAGAACTCCTCCCAGGTCATGAAGGCCAGCGACGCCCGCGCCGTGCTCGACGGCTGGGCCGCGGACATGGTCAAGTCGTTCCAGGCACTGAAGAAGTAAGCCCCGCCGCCCGGGGCCCCGCTGCCCCGGGCGCCTTTTCCGCAGCACCCCATACACGACAGCTCATCGCCCCAGCGTGCAGGCCCCACCTCGGCGGCCATACTGACGGGCAACCCACCGGCTACGAACAAGAACGGACATGGATAGCATTCGCGGCACAGCCTTTCTCAAATTCGGCGAACTGGTCACCGAGCGCGGCGCCTCCGTGCGCGACTTCCTCGCCCCCCATCGCATCGGCCTGGACGTGGTCGGCAGTTTCGACAAGCAACTGCCCTACAAGAGCCTGGTGCAGATCTTCGAGGGCAGCGCCCGGGCCCTCGACCTACCGCACTTCGGCCTGGAGCTGGCCACCCGCCAGGGCTTCGCGCTGGCAGGCCCGCTGCAGCACCTGGCCCACTCCGCGCCCACGGTGGGCGACGCCCTGGTGGCGGTGATCCGCTACATGAGCATATACAGCCCTTCCATCCTCTATCGCCTGGAACGCCGCCCCGGCCAGGCGCTGCTGTACTTCGACAATGCCCTGCCCAGCAACATCCAGACGCCGCAGATCGTGGAGAAATCGGTGCTGCACGGCAAACTGCTGGTCAGCGAAGTGAGCGGCACCCCCTGGACTCCCAAGGCCGTGATGTTCCGCCACCAGGCCGTGGGCGAAATGGAGACCTATCGCGAGTACTTCGGCTGCCCGGTGCTGTTCGGCCAGGACCACAACGCCCTGGTCATGCCCGCGGAGGTGCTGCAGCGCGCCTGCCTCCACCACGACGCGATCCTGCACTCCATCGTGCGCTTCTACCTGGAGACCTACAGCGACGTCAACGACGACCTGCGCGAGAAAGTGGCGCGCAAGATCCGCATCCTGCTGCCGAACCACCGCTGCAGCCTGGAGCAGGTCGCCCACGCCCTCGGCCTGCACCCCAGGACGCTGCAGCGGCGCCTCGCCGACGATGGTATCGACTTCGAGGAACACCTGGACCGCATCCGCCGCCGCCAGGCCGAACAGATGCTGCGCCGGACCAACCTGGGCGTGGCGCAGATCGCCAGCGAGCTGGGCTACCGGCGCACCACCTCGTTCTGCCGCGCGCACCAGCGCTGGTTCGACATGACGCCCCTGGAGCACCGGCGCCTGCACGGCGACCCCGGCATCATCATGCCGGGGGCCACCGACTAGCGGCGCGGATCGGCCCCGGGGTCGCCCTCCCCGGCCGGTGGCGCGGCCGGCGCGCTGTACCACCTGTCCCGGGGTACCCACTTCTCCTGCGCGGGGTCGGCCAGGTAGTGCGGCGACATGATCTGCACGCCGTATTCGTTGAACACGTCCTGGATGTTCGCGTGCAGCAGGCTCAGCAGCTCGGCGCGCGGCCGCGGTTCGCTGGGCACGGCCTGGGCCACCAGGCGGTACTCGGGGTAGAAGTCCGACAGGCCGGTCTGGAACACCTGCGGCCGGGGCTTGCCGAGAATGCCGTCGGTGCGCCGGGCAGCCTCGATCAGCATCGCCTCCACCTGGCGCCAGGGCGTGTCGTAGCCGATGGTCACCACGGTATCGACGATGTAGCCGGTGCCCTGCACGGCGCGCGAATAGTTGCGCGTCACCGAGCCGGTGATCATCGAGTTGGGCAGCGTCAGCACCTCGCCCAGGCCGGTGCGGATGGTGGTGTTGAACATGCCCACCTCGGTGACCGTGCCCTCGTTGTCGCCCACCCGCACGTACTCGCCCACCCGGAGCGTGCGCGAATAGGTGAGGATGAGCCCGGCGGCGGCCTGGCCGACCATGCTCGACGCGCCCAGGGAGATCATCAGGCCCAGCAGCACCGAAAGCCCCTTGAAGGCGTCGGTGCCCGAGCCCGGCAGGTACGGGTAGGCCATCACCAGGGCGAACAGCCAGATGGCCAGGGACGTCAGGCGCGTGGTCGGCTGCAGCGTCTCCACGGTTAGCCAGCGGATGTTCCCGGGGCGCGCCAGGCGTTCCAGCAGGCGCCGGCTGAAGCCGCTCACGCCGCGGGCGATGAAGAAGATCGCCACGGCCACGGCGATGCCCGGGATGGCGCCGACGATGCCGTCCAGCAGGTAGTTGGCCAGCTCCAGCAAATACAGGTTGAGGCTCTCGCCCCAGGGGCGGGTGTAGGGGAACTGCGAGAGCACGAAGCTCAGCCACTTGTAGCTGCACAGCAGTACGAACACCCAGTACAGCAATGCCAGCAGGCGGTCCGCCAGGTAGAACACGTACTGCATGTCCAGCAGCGGCGTGTGCCCGACCTTGATCTGGTAGGTGCGTTCACGCATCAGCAGCGGCAGCCGGCCGCGCAGCTTGCGCCGCAGGTAGCCGGCGCCCTTGAGCAGCAGCGCATAGACCAGCGTGGCCAGCGCCGAGAACCCCAGCGCCATGAGCAGGAAGCGCAGGCTGCGCGCCTGGCCGGTTTCCTCCACCACCACGCGCAGGTTGGCCGCGGCTGCCCGGGCCGCCTCCTGCACCGAGCCGCCGGGCACGTCCAGGTCCAGCGGCGAGACGATGAACGCCCGCCGGCCGCCCAGCAGCACCAGTTGGCTGTGCAGGATGGAGTCGACGCCGACCTGCAGCTCGTCGGTACCCTGCAGGGCCTCCTCGATCACCGCCTTGGCCCGCTGCGCGCGGGCCGCCGGCGTCTCGCCCAGCAAGGTGGCGTGGAAGGTGATGATGCTGCGGTTGGCCACCTTCAGCTCCGCCGGCGTGCCCGGCACCCCTTCCGTGGCATCGGCCGGCACCTCCGCCAGCACCCACCCCGGCAACGCGACGAACAGCAACAGCAGCATGCTGAACCAGCGCCTCATGTACTCCACTCCTTGGCCCTCGCTGCGGGCATCGATGGCTACACCTGCGGGCACGCACGGGTGCCCTGGCTCAAGCGTAGCCACTGGCGCGACATTCGTCGGCGCGCCGGCGGCACCTGCCGGAAACATCGACTGCGCCACAGTTCCCGGCCGCTGCGGCAGCCACCGCCGGCTATACCTAGGTTGTCGCCCACCCGGCCTCCGGGCGGGCGGCTCTCGTGTTCCGATGCAATGGCCTTTTTGGCCCGCCGACGTTGCGGGCGAGCGCTCCCCGCCGGGCCCCGCCAGGCTCCTGGGCCCGGCCCTGGCGGGGGCCTGTCGTTCAAAGAGAAGGCCGGTTTTTCCCCTGCGCTGGCGAGCCCCGCGCGTGCGGCTAGCCTTCAGGCATCGCACCCGCAATGGAGCTCTTCCGCATGGCCGCCCGCAAGTTCCTCGAGATCAGCAGTGCCCGCGACTACCTGGACGTCCTGATACGCGCCGGGCTGATCGCCGGGCTGGTGATCTTCTGCTACGAAATCTTCCGCCCCTTCCTCGGCGTGATGCTCTGGGCGGTGATCCTCGCCGTCACCCTGCACCCGCTGAACGCCCGCATCGCCGGCGCCCTGCGCCTGTCCCCGGGCAAGGCCGCCACCCTGCTGGTGCTGCTCGCCCTGCTGTGCCTCATCGTGCCCCTGGCCTTCCTCGGCGAATCCATCGCCAGCTCCGTGCAACTGGCGCTGCACTCGGCCCAGGAGTGGAAGCTGGAAATCCCCCCGCCCACCGAAGCCGTGCAAGGCTGGCCGGTGATCGGCGAGCCGCTGTACCGCATCTGGATGCACGCCTCCCAGGACCTGAGCTGGGCCCTGCAGCAGGTGGCCCCGCACCTGAAGGACCTGAGCAAGACCCTGCTGGTGAAACTGGCCGGCGTGGGCACCGGCGTGCTGGTGTTCGTCTTCGCCCTGATCATCGCCGGGCTGTTCCTGGCCAACGGCGAGCGCAGCGCGCAGCGCGCCACCGTCATCGCCCAGCGCATCTTCAGCCCCGAGCGCGGCGCCGAGCTGGCCAGCCTGTGCGCCGCCACCATCCGCGCGGTGGCCCAGGGCGTGGTGGGCATCGCCTTCATCCAGATGCTGCTGGTGGGCGTGGGCCTGGTGCTGATGGGCGTGCCCGGCGCCGGCCTGCTGGCCCTGCTGGTGCTGTTGCTGGGCATCATGCAGCTGCCGGTGCTGCTGATCACCCTGCCGGTGGTGCTCTACGTGTTCAGCCAGGACGGCGTGGGCGCAACCACCATCCTCTTCGCCATCTGGACCATAGCCGCGGGCCTGTCGGACAACGTGCTCAAGCCGCTGATGCTCGGCCGCGGCGTCTCCGTGCCCATGCCGGTGGTGCTGATCGGCGCCCTGGGCGGGATGATCAGCAACGGCATCATCGGCCTGTTCATCGGCCCGGTGGTGCTGGCGGTGGGCTACGAGCTGTTCAACTCCTGGGTGGACCAGGTGCAGAACGGCGGCGAACAGCCGGCGGCGGAAAAACCCGCGGGCGAACCGGGCGCCGCCCACCCCTGAATGGCGAAGGGCGGTACATACACCGCCCTCGCTCCGTTTCAACCGAAAAGTCCCACGCGCATTCGCCCTTGTGGTCTTACAAGGCGAGCCCCTAGATTCGGTCCCGTCACGGTGATCCCGTGGCCGGGCGTCGCAACCCGAAACCGCATAGAAGCGCACGAAGCGCCAATGCATCTTGCACAGGCGCTTTTTCTTGCCCGCTGCACGGTGCAGTCATGGCGGATCGTGCGGGTCAGGCTCCAGCCTGGCCGGTTTCTGCTTCTATGCACCGGTTTGCGACCCCCGCACGGTCCGCCGCCCTTTTGGGCCGCGGCCCTTCCCACTCCCATGAGGCAAAGGACATGCGCTACCTCTCCACACCGTGCATCCGTTGCCGACCCGCCCCCTGGAGGTAGCCCGTGCCCGAAGCGAAGCTGGAACCCCTGCAGCACCAGTCGTACGAAGACGTCCTCTTCGTCAACCCCAATGCCCCCGCCAACCACCTGTTCGAAGCCGCCGAATCGCGCCTGAGCCGCCTGGAAGACATGCTGCGGGTACTGGAGAACCACGAAGGCTCCGACGTCCTGGTGATGGAAACCGCCCGCATCGCCTCCGCCCTGGCGCCCCTGGCCGGCGAAGCCAAGCAGCTGTACGCCCTGGCCCACCAGGCGCGGTGATGAAGCCGCCACCGTTGCAACACCGACAATGCCCTCCGACGACGAGGGCATTTTTCTGCCCGCCCCCATCCAGCCGTAGGGCGCATAACGCCTAAGGCGTTATCCGCGAGGCGCGCCGATACCTCCTGCTATCGCGGACAGAGTCCGCTCCTACGGTTCCAGGAAGCACGATCGTAGGAGCGGACTCCGTCCGCGATTGACCCCGGCTACGCTGGACACCCCGGCGGCACGAATGGCGGCGGATAACCGCGAACGGTTATGCGCCCTACATTGCCCCACCCACGCCATCCCCTGTAGGAGCGCGCCCTGCGCGCGAATCGCGGGCAGGGCCCGCTCCTACAGTCACCCTGAGGCATGGCGTTCCCGTAGGGCGCATAACGCCTACGGCGTTATCCGCCGTTTTCGTCAGGCCCCGGTGCATCGGCCATCGGCGGATAACCGCGAACGGTTATCCGCCCTACGTTGCCTCACTCACGCCATCCCCTGTAGGAGCGCGCCCTGCGCGCGAATCGCGGGCAGGGCCCGCTCCTACAGTCACCCTGAGGCATGGCGTTCCCGTAGGGCGCATAACGCCTACGGCGTTATCCGCCGTTTTCGTCAGGCCCCGGTGCATCGGCCATCGGCGGATAACCGCGAACGGTTATCCGCCCTACGTTGCCTCACTCACGCCATCCCCTGTAGGAGCGCGCCCTGCGCGCGAATCGCGGGCAGGGCCCGCTCCTACAGTCACCCTGAGGCATGGCGTTCCCGTAGGGCGCATAACGCCTACGGCGTTATCCGCCGTTTTCGTCAGGCCCCGGTGCATCGGCCATCGGCGGATAACCGCGAACGGTTATGCGCCCTGCCCCGGCCAGCGATTTCGCGCAGGGCTCAATGCACCAGGCCCAGGGCCTTCGCCCGGACGATGGCCTGGGTGCGCCGCGACACACCCAGCTTGTTGTTGATGCGCTGGGCGTGGCTTTTCACCGTGTGCAGGGAAATGTGCAGGCGCTCGGCGATCTCCTGGTTGGCCAGGCCTTCGGCGATCATGCCCAGCACCGAGCGCTCGCGCCGGCTCAGTTGGCTGACGTCCAGCGCTTCGCCTTCACCCTCGCCGGCCCTTCCGGCCCAGCGTGCGATCTCGGGGCGGAACGAGTGCCAGTAGGCCTGGGTGCCGGGCCCGCCGAAGCGCCTGGCCTGGGCCAGCGCATCGAACAGGGCCGCCTGCGCCTTGCGTTGCCGGCCGCCGGCCAGGTGCGCCTCGGCCAGGGCGAAGCCCAGCTCGGCAGCCAGCTCCAGTTGCCTCGCCCGTAGCGCCTCTTGCAGCCAGGGTTGCAGCACCTCGGCCAGGTCCTGCCCGGCGGCCACGGCGGCCCGGGCCTGGAGCAGTTCGAACTGCCGGCGCGCATCCACGCCGGGGAATTCCAGGTGCCAGCCCGGCCGCTCCAGGCACAGCGCCAGGTAGGCCTCGGCCAGTTCGGCACAGCGCCTGTGCTGGCCTTCGCGCAGCCACAGGCGGGCACGTAGCAGGTCCAGCTGCGGGCGGTACAGCGGTTCCGCGACGCGCAGCAGCTGCATGCAGCGCAGGGCCTCGGTGAGCCTGGCATAGGCGCTGGCCAGGTCGCCCTGGGCGGCATCGATCTCGGCCAGGCCGGCGTGGGCCCAGGCCACCGCGGGGTCGGCGGCGGCCCCGCAGAATGCCAGGCCTTGCGCATACAGCTCCCGCGCCTCGGCCAGGCGACCCTGGTGCCAAAGGTTGCGGGCGAGCTGCAGCTGCGTGCGGCCCCGCACCCGGCCGCCGAGGGCCGCCAGTTCGCTGTTCGCGCGCCTCAGCACCCCTTCGGCGCGGGCGAACTCGCCGCGCCATTCCAGGCGCCGGGCGTGCTGGAGCACCAGCATGGCCTCCAGGGTTCGGCAATCGCGGTCGCGAACCACCCTGGCCACGGCGTCTTCGAGCTGCCTCACGGCGTCGTCGCGGCCTTCGGCCTGGGCCTGTTCGAGCAGCGCCAGTTGCGTCAGCACCCGCACCGCCCAGGCCTGCCCGGGCAAGCCCTGCAGGGCCTGCTCCAGCGTCGCCGCGGCAGCCACTGCATCGCCTGTACGCAACTGCAATTGGCCGACCAGCGCCTGCCAGTGCCCGAGCCATTCGGCCTGACGCTGCCGGCACGGGCTCGGCAAGAAGGCGGCGAGTTGCCCGGCGCAGGCGCCGGCCTCATCCAGCCGGCCGGCCAGCAGCAGCGACCAGGCCCGCAGCAGGACCACCTGCGGCGTACTGCGCAGCAGCGTTTCCGGCAGGAGTTCACTCCAGCACAGCACCGCCGCCGGCCCTTCGCCGTGCAGCAGGGCCTCGATACCGATGCGCGCCATCAGGCTGGCCGCCATGTCCGGCTGCTCGGCCAGCAATGCGTAGTGCACCGCCTGCGCTTCCTCGCCCAGTTCGACGAAGTACTGGCACGCCTGGCGATACAGGCAAAGCCGGGTCGACGGCGACAGGCTGGCCGCCAGCGTCCCCGCCACGGCGGGATGGACCCGCAGGCGTTCCTCGCCCGGCCCCACGGGCTCAATGAAGGCCCCGGCGTCGAGCAGCGCGGACAGCAGTTGGGCGCCCTCGCCCGCTTCGAACAGGTGGCCGAGCAGGTGTTTGTCGAAATCCGCCAGGCAGGCCAGCTGGCACAGCGCCTGGCGCTGGCGCGCCGGCAGGCCGTCGAGCAGTTCGCAGTGCAGGTAGTTCAGCAACAGGCGCTCGCGGCCGATCGGCGGCTCGCCCAGGCGGGCGGCCAGCAGGTCCAGGGCGGCGCCGGCGCACCAGCCACGGGTGCGCTGCAGCAGCGTGTCGGCCTCCAGCGGCGGGGCCGGCTGCCGTTCCAGCAGCGCCTGCAACTCGGGCTCGCTCAGGGCCAGTTGCCGCGCATCCACTTCGTGCAGGTCGCCGGCCAGCAGCAGGCGTGTCAGGGGCCAGGCCGGGCGGCGCCGGCTGGCGACCCACCAGCCGACCTGCGGCGAGGCGAGCTGCAGCAGCCGGCCCACCAGCCTTTCCACCTCTTCGCCGGCGCCGCACAGGTGGTCGAGCATGATCCACAACGGCCGCTCCTGCTGCGCCAGGCGCGCCTCCAGCGCCTGTTCCGTGGCGTCCTGCAGCCCCAGCATCGAAGCCAGGCGCTGCACCACTTCGCTGGCGCCGATGCGCCGGCCGCGCAGGTCCAGCCAGCACAACCCGGTGTTCGCCGGGGCTGCCTGGGCGCAGGCGCGCAGCAGCAGGCTCTTGCCACTGCCGGCGCAGGCGCAGAGCAGGCGAAGGCGCGGGCTGCCCCGAAGCAGCGGCTCGCTCAGGCGCGGGCGCGACAGGTGGTCCAGCGGCAGGTCGGGCAGGTTGTGCGGCATGATGCGGGGAGACTCCGGGCGCGGCTGGGCGTTTTTCAGCCAATGCTAGGAAGCGCGCCGGACAAGGTTCATCCCCCGGACGGGGGAAAAAGGGCGGCCCGGGGGGCCGCCAAACCACGGAGTTGCTCTGTCGACGGCCGGAGAGGCCGCCCGCCGGGAGCGGCGGGAAGTAAAAGGGGCGGCCCACAAACCGCCCGAAGCGGATGTTGCCGGTGTGGGCGGCGGACCGGGGCCCGCCGCCCTTGCCTTCAGAAGTTCACCCCCAGGCTCAGGGCGACGAAGTCACGGTCGCTGGAGGTGTTGTAGTCGCCACCGAAGAAGTTGGTGTACGACAGGCTGGCCGTGTAGGTGTTCAGGTAGTCGGCGTCCAGGCCGAGGCTGATCGCCTTGCGGCCTTCCTCGAAGTTGCCGCCCGGGCCCGGCGAGAAGCCATCGACGTCGTGGGACCAGGCCAGGCTGGGCTTGAGGTTCACCCCGGCGAACACGTCGTTGTAGTCCCAGATGGCGCGCATCCGGTAGCCCCAGGAGTCGGTGGTGGTGAAGCCGTCGCTGTCGCAGTAGCGGCTGACGTTCTTGCCGTTGGCGCCGACGGTGTTGGCGTTGATGGCCCGGCAGGTGTTGTTGGGCAGTTCGCCGGGGCCGAAGACCGGGTCGCGGCCGTAGCGTACGTCGTGGCTGCTTTCCAGGCCGCCGACGTGGGTCCAGCCCACCTCGCCCACCAGGGTCAGGCGCTCGGCGCCCATGACCTGGTCGAGGAAGTGGGTGAAGGTGGTCTGCAGCTGGGTGATCTCCTTGCGCTCGTAGCCGGCCAGGGAGCTGCCGGGGATGGACGCCGGGTCGCCGCCGGCCAGGGAGAAGTTGGAGAAGGCGGCGAACGCCGGGTTGATCCCGGCCAGGCCGCGCACGCCGCCGTAGAGCAGGTCGGTGGTGTTGATCTGCACCGGGGCGTTGGGCCGGTAGCTGATCTCGCCCTGCCAGGCGGTGCCGGTGGGCAGCGTGGTGGAGAAGCTCAGGCCGTAGAGGTGGATGTCCTCGGGGTATTCCATGAAGTAGCTGCTGCCGCCGGCGACGTTGGCGATGGCCACGCCCTGGCGCGCGGCGGCCGGCACCTGCGGCACCGCGCCGGCGAGCACCTGTGCCGAGCGAACGTAGGTGGCGCGGTCGGCGGCGTTGACGCTGAGGATCGGCAGGCGCGAGTGGTAGTTCATGTAGTAGGCGCCGAATTCGGTGTCCAGCGCATCGGACATCCAGTGCAGGGCCATGCCGTACTGGCCGCCGTCGCGGGCGTCCTTGTCGCCGCTGCGCGGCACTATCACGCCCTCGCGGGTGGTCTGGTAGCCGAAGGCCGGGCCGAACGGCGCCAGGGCCGGGGACAGCACCGCCAGGTTGTTGCTGCAGCCATCGGCCACCACGTCGGCCTGGGAGAAGAAGGTGCCGCAGTTGTCCACCACCGTCTGGTCCCATTCCAGCTGGTAGAAGGCGTCCGCCGACAGGGAATCGGTGATGTTCTGCGAGACATAGAACATGTTCACCGGGATAAGGCCTTCCTTGATCTCGGCGCCGGGCCGGCGGAAGGCGGACACGTCGATGGGGTTGATGGCGTTGATGCCGCCCTGGATGAAGGTGCTCTCGCCCCAGCTCACCACCTGCTTGCCCAGGCGCACGCTGCCCGGCAGGTCGGCGATGCTGTAGTTGTGGTAGACGAAGGCGTCGAGCAGCTCGGCGCCGGAGGACTTGGCGCCTTCCTTGCGGCCGCTGTCGTCGATGTCCTTGAACAGGCGGCTTTCGTCCTTCAGCTCGAAGTCGTACCAGTACTTGCCGCGGACGAAGACGCCGGTGTCGCCGTACTTCAGCTCCAGGTCGTGGATGCCCTTGAAGATCTTCGAGAAGGTCTCGCCGCGCTTGAAGTTCAGGTGCGCATCGTCGGAGGTCTGCGACAGGCCGCGGCCACCGTTGTTGCCGCCGATGAAGTCCTTGTCCGGCTTGCTCGTCGACCAGCTGGCGCCCACCGACAGGCTGGAATCGAACTGCCCCTCGATCTCGCCGATGTTGAAGGTGACGGCCTGGGCGTGCCCGCCGATGCCGACCGCGACCGCCGCGGCCAGCGCCTGCAGCGGGAACCCGGCGCGCTTTCTCGTTGTACTCATGCGGCTCTCCCCATTCTGGGTGTTTTTGTTGGCCGCAGAAGCTAATCAGCCGAGCCGGTGCGTCGAAAGCAACCTAGTAGTGATTCGAAATTCATACCTTTCGCGCAAGGCCGCGCTCCACCGGGGCCCGCCCGGGCCCGCCCCCCATTTGGGGGACATTCTCCGGCGCGGCGGATTGCTAGCTTGGCGTCAGGGCCGAACCTGCCCCCGGCGCGACCGCGCCGCATCCAGCACATCGAGGAAAGTAATATGTCGCCAATAAGATCCTGGCTGCGCGCCGGGGCTTTCTCTCTCACTGCACTCTCCGCTGCCGCCCTCGCTGCCGTGCCGGCCGACGAGGCCGCGCAACTGGGCGGCAAGCTCACCCCCATGGGCGCGGAAAAGGCCGGCAATGCCGATGGCAGCATTCCCGCCTGGACCGGCGGCCTGGCCAGGGACGCCGCGCCGGTGGACGCCAAGGGCTTCCTCAGCGACCCCTTCGCCAGCGAGAAGCCGCTGTTCACCATCACCAAGGACAACTACACCCAGTACCAGGACAAGCTCACCCCCGGCCAGGTGGAGATGTTCAAGCGCTATGGCGGCACCTACGTGATGCCGGTCTACCCGAGCCACCGCAGCGCCGCCCTGCCCGACGCGGTGTACGCCGCCGCCAAGCGCAACGCCACCCACACCAGCCTGGTGACCGGCGGCAACGGCCTGGCCGACTTCGACACCGCCGTGCCCTTCCCCATTCCGAAGAGCGGCCTGGAGGTGATCTGGAACCACATCACCCGCTACCGCGGCGGCAGTTTCAGCCGGCAGATCGTCCAGGCCACCCCGCAGGCCGACGGCACGCCGAGCCTGGTGACCTTCGAGGACCACTTCACCTTCCGCACCAACCTCAAGGACTACAACGCGGACGAGAACAAGAACCTGCTGTTCTGCTTCACCCAGCAGGTGGTGCAGCCGGCGCGCCTGTCGGGCAACGTGCTGCTGGTACGCGAGCCCATCGACCAGGTGGCCGAGCCGCGCCAGGCGTGGATGTACAACGCCGGCCAGCGCCGCGTGCGCCGCGCCCCGCAGGTGGCCTACGACGGCCCCGGCCAGGCCACCGACGGCCTGCGCACCTCGGACAACTACGACCTGTACAACGGCGCGCCCGACCGCTACGACTGGAAGCTGATCGGCAAGAAGGAGATCTACATCCCCTACAACAGCTACCGCCTGGCCTCCACCAAGCTGAAGTACTCGGACATCCTCCAGGCCGGCCACATCAACCAGAACCTGGCGCGCTACGAGCTGCACCGCGTCTGGGAAGTGGAAGCGACGCTCAAGCCCGGCCAGCGCCACATCTACGCCAAGCGCCACTTCTTCATCGACGAGGACAGCTGGCAGGCCGCCGAGATCGACCACTACGACGGCCGCGGCCTGCTGTGGCGCGTCGCCGAGGCCCACGCCATGCAGTTCTACGATCACCAGGTGCCGCTGTACGCCATGGAGACCCTCTACGACCTGCAGTCCGGCCGCTACCTGGCCCTGGGCCTGACCAACGAGGAGAAGCGCTTCTACAACTTCGGCTACCAGGCTTCCAACGCCGACTACCTGCCCGCCGCGCTGCGCAACATGGGCGTGCGCTGACAGCGGAATCCCCCCTCGGACGAAAGGCCACCTGCGGGTGGCCTTTTGCATTGGCGGCGCGGCCAATCGGGACCTGTCGCTGTAACCCGCCGAAAGACTTGGATACCATTTACCCACCATACTGTATCCCTCCGCGGGGCATACGCCGCGCCACGAACCCACGACGACGATGCTCTCTCCGCTGCTTTCCACCAAACTCCTGCCGCCCCGCCGGGCCCGCGGCACCCTGCCCCGGCCCCGCCTGGAACAGCTGGTCGAGCGCATTGCCGAGGCCACCCTGACGGTACTCAAGGCCCCGCCGGGCTTCGGCAAGAGCACCCTGGCCGGCAGCTGGGCCGAGGCGGCGCTGGCCCGTGGCGGCAAGGTGGCCTGGCTGAACCTGGACGAGGCCGACGACAGCGCCGACCGCCTGCTGCTCTACCTCGCCGCGGCCATCCAGCGGGGCTTCGACGGCAGCGCCGACGACAACCTGTTCAAGGAACTCTCGCTGCTGCCGGTGGAGCAGCTGGCGACGCTGCTGGCCAACGACCTGGAGCGCCGCAGCGAGCAGTGCTTCCTGTTCATCGACGACTACCACTGCGTGCCGCCGGCGGTGCTCACCGCGGCCTTCGACAGCCTGGTGCGCTTCGCCCCGGACAACCTGCACCTGGTGTTCTGCGGGCGCGTCGACCTGCCGGCGGCATTGATCGCCCACACCTACGACGACGCCTGCCTGGAAGTGGACGTCGGCCAGTTGCGCTTCGACCTGGACGAAACCCGCGACCTGCTGCTACGCACCGGCACGCCGAACGTGGACGCCACGGAGCTGCTGGAGTTGCACGCCGCCACCGAGGGCTGGATCGCCGCACTACGCGCCAGCCTGCTCACCCTGCGCCAACGCCCCGCGGGCAGCGCGCGCCTGAGCAACAGCATCAGCGGCCTGCTGGACGAGCTGCTGGCGCGCCTGCCCGCCGGACTGGCCGGCTGCCTGCCGCGCCTGGCGGCCGTGGACAAGTTCGACGCGGTGCTGGCCGAGGCCCTGACCGGCGCCGCCGATGGCCGCGCGCTGATCGAGGACATCGACCGCCGCCAGCTGTTCCTCACCACCCTGGACGCCCAGGCGCAGTGGTTCAGTTTCCACCCGCTGTTCCGCGAGCACCTGCGCCGCCGCCTGCCGGCCGACGCGCTGGCGGCCACCCTGGACAAGGCCGCGCGCTGGTTCGCCGGGCAGCAGCTGTGGATGGACGCCGTGCGCTCCGCGCTGGCCTGCGGCGACAACGACAGCGCCCGCGCCTGGATCGCGCATTGCGCCATGGACATGGTCGAGCGCGGCGAATTCGTCACCCTGGTCGACTGGCAGCGCCAGTTGCACGACCGCCTGCTGGAAAGCCCGGCGCAACTGAAGCTGGCCATGGGCTGGGCCAGCGGCCTGGCCATGGGCAGCGGCCGCGCCCGGCAACTGCTCGCGGAGGTGCGCCAGGCGCTGCCCGGCATCGCCGACGAAGCACAGCGGGAGCACCTGGCCTGGGAATGCCGCGCGCTGGAAGCGACGCTACTGGCCCTGGAAGACCAGGCCGAAGACGCCGGCCAACTGGCGAGTGCCTGCTACCCGCACCTGCGCGAGCGCCCGTGGATCAGCAACACCCTGCTCAACCTGCTGTGCTTCAGCCACCTGCGCACCTGCCGCTGGCAGGCGTTCTACGCCCTACCGGCCTCGGTGCGCACACCGCTGGACCCCAACCGCTACCAGTTCAACCAGGTCTACCGCCTCAGCCTGCAGGGCCTGGGCGAAGCCCTGCAGGGCCGCTTCGGCCAGGCCGTGGCGCTGTTCGAGGAAGCCATGCGCGTCACCGCCGAACGGGGCATCACCAGCCGCTCGGTGCTGCGCGCGCTGCCGGCCAGCTTCCTCGGCTGCGTGCGCTACCTGCAGGGCAGCCTGGCCGAGGCCGAGCGGCTGATCATGGAAAGCGTCGAGACCATCATGATCTGCGGCTTCCTCGACTGCGCCGGGGTGCTGTTCATCACCGCCAGCCGCCTCAGCAGCAGCCACGCCAGCCCCCAGGGCGCGCGCTATTTCCTGGAGGAAGGCGACCGCCTGGCGCAGGCCCGCACCTGGCCGCGGCTGCAGGCGCAACTGCTGCTGGAGCGGACCCGCGTCAGCCTGCTGGAACAGAAATCCCACGAGGCGAACGCCTGCCTGGGCCAGCTCGACGCCCTGCGCCTCGCCCATGGCGGCGAAAGCGCCGAGCTTTCCGAATACGCCTGCCTCGCCAGCCTGGCGGAGCTATGGTGCGAAGCCGCCGGCATGGGGCGCCAGGCCGACCTGGAGGGCGCCGAGCGGCTCTGCCGCCTGGCCCACCGGCACAACCTGCGCCTGATGCAGCTGCGCCTGGCCGGCAGCCTGGCCATGGTCCACTGGCGGCGCCGGGCCGGCGAGCAGGCCCTGGCCAGCCTGCTGGAAGTCGCCGAACTGCTGGAGCACTGCGACGCGCCGCAACTGCTGCGGGACCTGCCGGCCCAGGACATGCTGCAGCCGCTCATCGCCCACGCCCTGCCCCAGCCCGGCCTCGCCCCGGCGCTGAAGGCCCGCCTGCAGCACCTGCAGCCCAGCACGGCGGACAGCGCCACGCAGCACACCGCGCGGCTGATGATCAGCCTGACCAGCAAGGAGCGGAACGTCCTGGACCTGGTGTCCCAGGGCAAGTCGAACAAGGAGATGGCCAAGCTGCTGGGGGTGACCCCGGAAACCATCAAGAGCCACATGAAGCACATCTTCAGCAAGCTGCAGGTGGACAGCCGGGCGCAGGCGGCGGTGGCGGCCAAGGCCTGCGGGTTGATCTGAGCCCCGTCGCCGACGACGAGTCGGTCAGCGGCCCGTGCCGGCCCCCGCCTCGCCGCTGCAGGCGCCCGGCGCCGGCACCAGGCGCACGTCCACCCGCCGGTTGGCCGAGCGCCCCTGCTCCGAATCATTGCTGGCGATCGGCTGGCTGGCGCCCAACCCCTGCACGACGAAGCACCGTTCCGGAATGTCGCCCATGCGCTGCATCCAGTCGCGCACGGCGGCCGCCCTGGCCTGCGACAGCGCCAAGTTCTGCTGTTCGTTGCCCGAGTTGTCGGAATGCCCGCTCAGCACGATCAGCCAGTCGGGCTGTGCCTTGATGTGCATCAGGCCGTCGATCAGGACCTTGGTCGACTCGGGCTTCAGCTCCGCGCTGCCGGGCGCGAAGAGCAGCAGGCTGTCCAGGTAGACGGGGTCGGCAACCCGGGCCTGCTCGTCCCGGTCCTGCCTGGCCGCGTGCCACACCCAGAAGCTGCCCAGCGAAAGCCCGGCCAGCAGGATGAGCAGCAGCACCAGCCACAGCAGGCGTGGGCCACGGCGGCGCTCCTGCGACTGGGATGCTGGCGGCGGGTTGTCGAGCTTCAGGACCAGGACGCTGGGCGAAGCCGCCGGCCGCGGCGGCGTTGCAGGCATACTGGCCGGTAACGCCGCCGGCAGGCTGAAAGGCGCCGCTTCGGCGGGCGCCGCCTCGCGCTCCAGGCGCCTGGCCAGGCTGGCCAGTTGCGCCTGCAGGGCCTCCAGCGACAGCAAGGGCACCTGCGCGTGCCGGCCCAGCAGTTCGCCCAGCCCCGCCAGGCCGCTGCCGACGCGCTCCAGCAGCGGCAGGTCGGAACCCAGCAGTTCCAGGCGCCGCACCAGCGGCTGCAACTGGGCGAACAGCCAGGTCAGTATCTGGATACGGGCCGACAAGGCGGCCGGCCACAGTTGCGGCCAGCTCTGCGACAGCAGCGCGGTCACCAGCGCCAGCCCCTGCTCCATGCCCGGCAAGCCGTGGACATGGCTGCGCGCCAGGGCCAGGGCCGCGGCCGATTGCAGGTCGGCGCCGTTTTCCTGGAACAGCTCCAGGCATTGGTACTCGACCCATTGCCAGTTCACGTCCGGGCAGGCCGGGTGGCTCAGCTTGGCCAGCTCCTCGCCCAGCGCGATGTACGGGGCCTGCTTGCTCGGGTCCGCGCCCGGGCGGAGTTGCATTTCAGACAGTACCGACATTGGGCATCCCTTCGGCCTTGGCCATCCAGTCCGTGATCATGGGTACGCGCGCAGTTGCTGCGCCTGCTTCAGGTGCCGTAGCAGCACCTTGCCCTCAGGCGCCAGGGTGGTGCCGAAGGTTGCGTGGGCGCCGCTGCGGAGCGTCACCTCCAGCGCGTATTCGAGGTGCCCGGGGCGGGTCTGCGGCAGCAGCTCGACGCGGATGGCGGCCAGGCGCGGCTCGTGGCGCAGCAGCGTTGCGCGCAGGGTCTCGATCAGGCCATGGGCGCTGCCGGGCAGGCCCTGGAGGATCTGGCTCATGTCCGGCAGGCCGTAGTCCGGCAGATGGCTCAGGCTCCCGGCCCGGCAGTTGAGGATGCGCTGCAGGTTGTCGAGCACCGACAGCACCACCTGGTCTTCCTCGCGCACCCGGTGCAGGTCCAGCTCGCCGCTGAAGTTCTGCAGCAGCAGCTCGTAGAGCGACGGGTTGACCTCGCTCATCGCTATGCGTCCTTTTCCGCCAGGGGCAGCAGGTTCAGCGTGCTGTCCGAAAGCTCGATGACCCGCGCCCGGTCGGGGTCCAGTTCATCGCGGCCCAGCACCAGGCGCCAGCGGGCATCGTCGGCGCCGGGGGCGCGGAACAGGCCGACCACCGCGACGAACTTCGCCTCGGCGGCCAGGGGCATGCTCAGCTGCGCGCCTTCGCCGGGCTTGACCACCACCTGCCGCTCTTCCAGCAGGTCGTTCGCCAGCACCTCGGCCCCCTCGCCCAGCAGCGCCTGGTAGCCGGCCTTGTCGAACGCCTCACGGCTGCGCAACTGGTACACGCGGACCAGGGTCGACACCGACAGCCCGGACATGTCGCGGACATCGGTGTTGAGCGCCGCGCGCCCGCTGAAGTCCAGGCGCAGCACCTTGACCTGCTTGTAGAAAATCCCCTGCGCCAGGGAGCTGCCTCCCTCCGCCACGCGCTGAGCCACGCCACAGCCGCCCAGCGCGAGGCCCAGCGCCGCCATGGCCAGCAGCGTCCTAAAAACGGTAAGCGACATTCCGTACCTCCCTGGTTTTCGGGTTCTCGGCCAGGCCCTGGTAACGCCCGAGGTTGACCGTCATGCATGGTTGCCCGGCGTCTTCGGGCCCGGCATCGAGCCCCAGCACGCCGGTAAGCCCCAGCAGCACCGGGGCGGCGCCCAGCACCGGCCTGGGCAGGCATTTCAGCGGCAGGGTGAGCTGCAGCTTCGCGTTGCAGCGCCAGCCCAGGTACACCCGCAGCAGCACCAGCAGGTCGCTGTGCAACTGGCCCCCCGGCAACCAGCCCTGCACTTCGGCGGGGTCCTCGGTGGCCAGTTCCAGGCGCACCTGGCTGTTGGCATCGGCACCCATGGCGCCCAGCGGCGTGCCCTGGGACAGGCTCACAGGCGCCTCCGGCGATAGGCTGGCAGGCCGCGCCAGCGGCACCTTGCGCGGCCAGTGGGGCGTCACCCGCACCCGGGTGTTGGGCGCCAGCAGCTTCACCAGGGCGCCGATGCCCTCGGCGTTGCGGGTGGGCAGGCGCATCACGCTGAGCAGGGCCAGGAAGCGCGAGACCGGCGTCGCGACGTGCTCCGCCGTGCCCGGGATGCCCAGGCCGATCAGGCCCAGCAGGCACTGCGAGGTGCCATCCGTGCCGCCGGCCTCGAAGGTGGCCGGGTAGGAGTATTTGCGCCAGATGCGGTAGAACTGGGTGAATATCCGGTGGTTGAAGATGTCGAGGAAGGCCTTCAGCGCCTCGTGCCCTTCGCGGCGCTGGGCGATGTCGTCCAAGTAGGCGGTGGGCAGCGGCGAGTCGACGCCGTACAGGCCGAGCAGCCGCGTGCGCACCGTGGCCGGGCGCTCGGGATGTTCCTCGTCGAACTCGATGGCCTTCAGCTCGCCGGCGGGAAAACCCATGCCCGGGTCCGGGCGGAAGCGCACGGCATCGTCGCCGGGCCGGCTCGTCGTGCCCAGGGGCGGGTTGCCCGGGGCGGCGGCCTCGACCAGTTGGCAGAAGCGGTACAGGTTCGCCTCGCAAACCCGCCCCTCCAGCGCCTGCAGCAGGCCGCTGGCCTTCAGCCGGGAATACGCTGATTGTGGTTCTCTTTCCATCGCAGGCACTTACCGGTGGGTTGCAGGACCAGGGTGAGCTGGTTGAACAGGTGGATGTCGGCATACAGGGCGAAGAAGCGGTTGAGCATCTCGCCGAACAGGCTGATGTCGCCCTCGCCGCAGAAGCCATTGGCGTCCAGCGTCACCTCGATGTCCACGCCGCGCAGCAGGAAGCCCTTTTCGAAGCGCTGGATCAGGTGGTGGCGGACCTCGACGATGGCCGCCAGGCGCCGGCGGTTCAGCTCGCTGTGGCTCCAGTCGTAGAGCGCCAGGGTGCCGCGCAGCACCTCGGCGTTGTCCAGCATCGGCAGGAAGTTCGAGCCCAGGTGGCTGAGCACGCGCCAGTGGAAGCGGTCCTGGTTCGGCGGGTAGCACGGCAGGCTCGGCGCGCACAGGTTGCGCACCCTCAGGCCGGCCAGCGGCGCCTTCGCCAGGGTGTCCAGCAGGGTGCTCTGCAAGGCCTTGCGCGGCAGTTGGCCATTGGTCCCGGTGAGGCGCAGGGACAGGCTTTCGCCCTCCTCCAGGCGGTCGATGTCGAAGCCCTCGCCGCCGAGGATCAGCCAGGTGTCGTGCATGCCGTTCGCCCCGCGCCTCATGCGGGTGTGGAAATAGCGTTCGGGCGCTTCGTCGCGCAGCATGCCGCCCTTGTGGCGGAAGCTGCTGAAGGGCACGTAGTCGCGCTGCGCCGAGTGCCTGGAGGAAGACACGCTGTCCACCGAGTAGATCTCGGTGTGCCCGTCCTGCAGCCGCATCGGCCGCAGCAGGTAGTCGGTCTGCAGCGGCGACAGCGTCAGGGGGTCGGCCTCCAGCGCGAACAGGTTGATCACCGGCACCGCGTGCAGGCGCACGTGCTCGGCGCCCAGCGCGAACTCGTGGGCCCATTGCTCGCCCAGCACCACGTCCAGCTCGAAGCCCGGCAGGCCGGGGGGAAGCGGCACCTGCTCCAGGCCACAGAGGCTGACGAACATGAACTTCTCGCGGAAGGTGAAGTACTCCAGCAGCAGCTGGTAACCGCTGAAGGCGCCCTCCCCCTTGGGCCACAAGCGATCGTCGTCGCCAAAGCCCTTGGGCGCGAAATGGCCGTCCAGCTTCAGCCGGTCGGGCTGGCCCGGCAGCCGCAGGTAAAGCGCCTGGGCCTTCAGTGTCAGGGCATGGTGCAGCGCGCAGGCCAGCGGTGCGTCGGCGTTGAGGTACAGCGGCAGGCGCCCCAGGCCGATCTGCGACCAGTCCGCCAGGGGGCTGCAGGCGAAGCGCAGGTGCAGCACCGAGCGCCCATCCGGCTCGCTGCCCACCCGCACCGAGTCGATGGCCATCGGGTACAGCATGGCGTCCGCGGTGGTGCTGTAGCGGCAGCGCGTGCGCCGTGGCCCCACCGGCTGCGACAGCACCTCGGTGCCCTTGGGCAGCGTTTCGCAGCGCTTCATCTCCCGGTAGTCCGGCGTCAGCTCGACCACCGACAGCGACGGGATGGTGCGCAGGTAGTGCGGCCACAACAGGCTCACCAGCCCCTCGGTCAGCTCCGGCAGGTCGTCGTCGAGCTTCTCGCGCAGGCGCCCCATGAGGAATGCGAAGCCCTCGAACAGCCGCTCCACGTAGGGGTCGCGGGCCCCGGCCTTGTCCAGGTTGAGCTGCGCCGCGCGGTCCGGGAACGCCTCGGCGAACTCCTTGCCCGCCTCGCGCAGGTAGCGCATTTCGGCATCGAAATAACGCAGCGTCAGATTGTCCATGCTCACGAAAGAATGTCCTGAAAGTAGTGAGGGGCTCAGCCGCAAAGCACCGCGGCGCGTACCGGGTCGATGGCCACCAGCGCCGCCAGCAGGGCCTCCATGCGGCGGCCCAGCGCGGCCTTGTCGACGTCGTTGCGCTGGAGCTTCTGGCGCAGCAGCTTGAGCAGGCGCGCCTTGACCTCGAAGCCCAGTTCAGGCTCCCAGGCGCCCAGGCCCTGTTGCTGGGCGACGCCGTCGAGCTCGCCCAGCAGGTGGATCGCCAGGTCGCTCTTGCCGTACTGCTCCGCCACCCGCGCCATCAACAGCCTCAGCAGCCAGCGCTGGCGGCCGCTGCTCGCATCCGGGCGCGCAGCCAGCCAGGCCAGCGCCGCCTCGACGCCATCGCTGTCGGCCTGGGCCAGCGCCTCGCCCTCCAGGGCCAGGATGTCGTCCGCCACGGCCGGCACGGCGACGGCCGTGGACGGCCACTGCAGCGGGCGGTTGCCGCTCACGTGCTGGCTGATCCATTCGCGCGTGGTTTCGTCGGCGAACGGCGTGCCGTCGCTCCAGCGCAACTGCTCGAGGCCCGGCAGGCGCTCGAGGAACATGCCCAGGTCGCGCTTGACGATGTCCGCCCAGCCCTCGTAGGGCACGCCCAGCCTGGCCAGGCTCTGGCAGAGGAACCACTGCAGGTCCAGCCAGAAGTGGTTCACCCCCTCGGCGTACATGCGTTCGGCCTGGTCCAGCAACTCGCTCCAGCTCTGCTGCAGGTACAGGCGCTTGAGCTGGGCGCGGTATTCCGTGCGCGGCGGGGCCAGGCGGGTGTTGCCATTGGCCTCCTGCGGCGGCGACTGGTGCACGGTGTCCCAGCGCAGGCTGGTCAGCAGGCGGTGGGCCGCCAGCCAGCCCTGGGGCTGGTCGCGCAGGTAGCCGGCCAGGGCCTTGCCGGTGTCCAGCAGGTCACGGCCGGACTTGACGGCCGACATCGGCGGCAGCGCGGCGTGCGGCGTGGGCTCGGCGTGGGCGGCGCTGTTCTGCGGCACCAGCGCGTTCACCCCGCCGGATTGCGTCAGGCGCGCGGCCAGGGCCCCATAGAGCGCGCCCAGGCCCGGCCGCTCGGCTTCCGGCCAGGCGGCGACGCTGCGTTCGAGCCAGGCCAGCGCCGCGACCGTGCGCTGCGCCTCGGCCTTCACCACCTCGGGGAACAGCGACAGGCTGTCCAGCACCTTGCCGCTGGCCAGCCACTCCAGGGCCATGCGCCGGCTCTTCGGGCGGCCCGGCAGCACCTGCCCGGCGAAGCGTTCGAGCAGCGCCGCCAGCAGCTCCAGGCCATCGGCCAGGCCCGCCTCGCCGTCGCGCTGGGTCCGCGCCCAGAGGTAATAGGTGGCGATCCGCAGGTCCTTGCAGCGCTGCTTGAGCAGTTGCTCCGCCAGCCGCGCCACCCGCTCCACATCCGCGCCGGAGAGCTTGTCGATCTCCTCGCGCAGGCATTGGAAGTCATCGTCGTAGCCGGGGTCTTCCCCCACCGGCGTCGCCGCGTCGATGGGCGCCAGCCAGGGTTCCCAGCGCTGCGCCTGGGCCTTCGCCAGGGCCACGGCGTCCTGGCCTTCCAGGCAGGTCGAAATCAGTCCTTGCAAACTCATCGGCGCGTCCTACATCCCTTCGCGTGTGTTCGAACCGGCCGCCTCGAACGGCTCGGCCATGGCGTAGGGGTCGGCTCGCCCGCTTCCTACGTCGAAAATGTTCGTCGGCAGCGCGAAGCCGCGCAGTTGCAGCAGCGCCAGCGGCCCGCTGCCCAGCTCGGTGCGCATTTGCCAGGTCAGGGGCAGGCCGTCGGGCGCGGTCAGCACCAGCTCGAAGCGCGTGTCGCTGTCGTCCAGCGCAGTGACCTGGGCCTGTTCGAGCAGGCGGATCAGCCCCCAGATGCCGGCAAAGTCGCCGAACAGCCGCGCCCCGCCCCTGGCGCTGGTCCAGCTCAACGAGGCGCCGGGGTGGTCGGCGCCGCCCGGCCAGATGAACTGCTGCCAGCTCTCCTCCTGGTTGAAGTACTCCAGCGTCACGCCATCGAGGATGAAGGTCGTCTGCACCAGGTTGCGCACCGGCTTGGCCTGCAGTTGGAAGGCCAGCCCCATGCCGCCGTCGGTGTAGAGGATGTCGGCCAGCTCGCCGAGCCGGTTGACCGCCTCGAGGAACTGCGGGTCGAAGTGCAGCCCCTGGCTGCCGGCGCTGTCCGGCACCCAGCGGTTGCCCTCCTTGCGCAGCACGCCGCCCAGCTGCGTGCGGATGAACTGGTCGATCCGCCCGCTATCGGCCCTGATCATCTGCCCCAGCATCGGCAGCGAGGCGTCGCTACCGGTGGCGGCGAACGGGTAGCGGCCATCGAAGGCACGCTGCCAGTTGGCCACGATCGCCCGCTGCCACTGGCGGTTCAGGCTCTGCGCCGAAGGCTGCAGCACGCCCTCCCAGGCCTGGTTGAGCGGCTGCACGAAGAGGTTCTGGCCGAAGCCGCTCCATTCCGCGCCCAGGCTGGCGGCGATCAGGCTGCCGTAGTCCAGCGTGTCGGTCAGGTCGACGCTCTTGCCCTGGAACACGGTCTGCGCCAGGGCCTGGGTCATCGCCTGCGGGTCGGCGGCATTGGTGACCTGCTGCAGCTTCAGGCGCACGCGGGTGACGCGCGTGAGGAAGGCCTGCAGGCTCAGGCTGCCGTCGCCGCCCGCGGCCGCCGACGGGTCCTTGCCCAGCAGGCCGAGCAGCGGGCCGAAGGTGGTATCCAGCGGGCCTCGGGGGCCGCCCGGCCGCTGGTCGATCACCGGCTGCCGGTCGCCGTCCAGCAACTGCTGCGCCGACTTCATCAGCGAGTCGGCCAGCGCCTCGGCCCTGGCTTCGGTCCGGCCCTGGTACGCCAGGGTGTTCATCAGCGCGATCAGCGGCGACTGGCGCACGTCGCTGAGCAGGGTGAGCTGGTCGATGACGTCGGACAGGCTCTGCGCCTTGCGCCAGCGGATGCTGTTGAGGAAGGCCAGCCAGGCGTCGCCGAACGCCTGGAAGTAGCGCTCGGTCAGGCGGGCCTTGAGCACCTCGGGTTGCAGCTCGGCGTCGAGGCTGCCCTGCTGGTCGCTCAGCACCCAGTCGATCTCCTCGCGACGGGCCTCGGCGACATCGTCGATGGCCTTGCGCACCTGGCCTTCCCAGGCCTGGCGGGTGAACACGCCCGGCACGCTCTCGGGGGTATCGAACAGCAGCGCCGCATCGGTTTCGCCCACCATCTGCGCCAGGCCCATGGCGGCATAGTCGTTGCCCGCCCGCTCGACCACCTGCTGGTACAGGTTGGCCACGCCGTTGCGCTGGCCCAACCGCCCCAGCAGCACCTGCCGGGCCCGGGCCACCACGGCGGGGCTGGCCTCGATGCGCCACTGCGGATGCGCCGCCAGGTGCTGCGCATAGAAGGCCCACAGCCTGGGCGACAGGCCCTGCCAAAGGCCCGGCGCCACACCGGGGCGGGCGGTTTCGTTGGCGGCCAGCACCTTGGCCAGGAAGGCCGCCTCGACCTTTTCCGGGCGCGCCATCATCAGGTAGGCCTTGAGCTGGTCATAGGCCCCCTCGGCCCGCCTCACCCGCTCCGGGCTGCCCACGGGCAACGCGGCCAGCTCGGCAAGCTGCCGCTCCAGGCGCAGCGCCGCGCCATCGCGCAGCAGGCGATTGTTGGCCTGGGCATAGCGCGGCCACAGCGCCGCCAGCAACGCATCGTTCTGGCTCAGGCCCAAACGCTGGTACCAGGGCACGCCATGCTCGCGCCGGTAGTCCAGCCGCGACAACTCGCGGGTCAGCGCGTCGAGGGCGACCAGTTGCGCCTCCGCATCACCGGGCTGGCCGAGGGTCGCCAGCGCCGCCTCGACCGTGGCGACCTGGCTGCGGTTGCTGGCGAAGGACAGCAGCAGGGCCAGCAGGCAGAGGCCGGCGAGCGCCAGGGCGCAGGCGTATGCGGCGCGGGGCCAGGACCAGCCCAGGCGGCTGCCGCGGGCCTGGCGGTCCTCGCGGATGGCCTCCCAGGCCGGCGATGGCGACCAGCTGTGCCTGGCCGTTGGCTCGATGGAAGGCTTTTGCGGCGCAGCGAACAACAGTCCGCGAAGCGGTACGCCGCGAGCGAAATTCTGCAACAGCGGTACGAGGGCATCACGCCATTGGGCGATACCGTTGTGCTCCAGGTCTCGGGACAGGCGCAGCAGGAAATCGTTGGCGCGCGCCTGGCTCATCTGCTCCAGGCCATGTTCGCGAAGCGGCGTCAGCAACTGGCGCAACGCGCTTTCGATGCGCTGTGCCGTGGGTGCCGGCGGTAACAGACAGCCGGTCGATTGGGCGGCACGCCCCTCCTGCGTCCAGGTACAGCGGCGAACCTGCCAAAGATACAGCGGTGCCTGCCAGCGCAGTTCGCGCGCCAGGCCCTGGAGGCGACGAACGCCTCCGCCGAACAGCTCCACGTTGCCGGCCTGCTCTTCCGTCATGGCCCAGACGATGCCATCCAGCGGACGCCGCCAGGACAACCGGCGAAGGCTGCCCGGCCACTCGCTTTCCCAATCGCCTGTCAGGCTGCCGCCCCACAGCAGCAGCGTGCCCTGGCCTTCCCGCCATTTGGCCTCGGCCAGCCCCGGCGCAACCGCCTCGATCTCGTCCGCCTCGCCGACTACCAGCAACACGCGAACGTGCCGGCGCCAGAAGAACCCCAAGACATCGCGCAGATGCTCGCGCACTTCCGATGCCGGGCCCCCTTTGGACGACGTGGACACAGTCTCTTCCTCCTGTTCCCCCTCGCCGGTTTCCTGCACCGCCTGCCCAACCGCCAACGCTTTCCAGGCTTTCAAATAGACAGGGCAGAACAGGCAGAGCGCCAACCAGATCCCCAGAGCGCGTATGAGCAGCACCTTCAAAGGCAACTTGGGCAGGTCCAGCCAGTCGCCGAACAGGAAGTACAGCAGCCCGCCCAGCACCACCAACAGCGCTACCACCAGGCAATACACCAGCCCTGCACCAAATGCCGAACGAAGGCTGCTTGCCTTATCAACCACCATGAGAGACCACCACGCCCATTGCCAAACGCCCCGCGTCATCCTTGCCCAGCCATCCACAGGGCTCACCGCTCTGCTCTGCTTGCAGTGCTGCCAGCGACATCCCCACGAACGGCGCCAACTCGCCCAACGCCCCCCAGTACTCGGCCAATTGATGCTGGCCCACCGTCCAGCCGCCCTCGACGAAGGCCGCCTGGCTTACGGCGTCCAGCGCCAGGCAGTCTTCCGGGGCCTGGTTCAACCCGGCGTAGCCCTGCATCTGTGCGCACAACTCGCTGGCGGTTTCACCTTTCTCCGGCAGCAGGTATTCGCCGCGATGCAGTCGCAACGTGCCCTTGCGGCCCACCACCCAGAGGAAACCCGCCTCACCGGGCATCTCCCCTTCGTCGGCCTGCTCCCGAGACACCACGCCGGCGCATAGCAGGCCGTCAGTCTCATCTGGGCAAACCTTCGGCAGGGCATCGATCAAGGCATCCAGGTCCTTCAGCGTTCGCAATGAGAAGCGCGTGGCAGGCAGGTCCAGCTCACCGGCCGACAACGCGGTGACAAACGCAGCCTCTCCTACCGCGTCGCCTACCCAGGCCAAGCCGCGCAGTGAAGGCCAACGTTCGGTGCGCTCCGGCAACGCCAGCGCCAGGCGCGCGAGATGGCGAGCCAACATCGGCACCCGCTCACCTGGCATCCCCCGCGATAGCTGGCAGCGCAAAAGCGGCACACCGGCGCTGGTGGGTAGTTCCGGGTCGGGCATCTTCGCCCCATCCATGAGGTCCCTGTATTGCGCCTGCACATCGCCTACCGGCCCCAACAACAGCAGTTGGTGCACCGGTAGAGTCCGGGCTCGCTTGCGCCACCAGCGCTGTTCAGCGGCCTGGATCGTCTGGCGGTATGCATCCCGGTTCATCAGCCCGATCCGCCACACCAGCGCTCGCACCGCCAGCGCCAGCCCCCAGGACAACGGCAGCACCGCGCCCCACAGCCACAACTCCAGGCGCGGCCGGCCTTCGGGCCACAGCGTCAGCAACAGCCCCGACTGCGCGCCCCACAGCAGCAACAGGGCCAGCCACCAGCGGCGCCAGCGCGGTTCGCCCGGCTCTACATAGTCCGCGTACCGAGGCAGGCGATTCATGGTCTGACGATCATCTTGCTGCCCGGCAGCGTGCTCACCACCTGGCAACCACAGGCACAGCGGTGGCCATCCAGCGCCACCGCCTTGCCACGCACCGTGGACAGCGAACCGCCCTCGACGATCTGGGTCATGCCATGCTTGTTGCAGCGGGCCCGGCCGCCGACGAAGGCCACCGGCTTACCGAAGGCCAGATAATGGCCGTCCAGCACCTCTCCCCCATAGGGGCGCAGCGGGTCGCCCTGGCGTACCAACGGCAGCATCAGGCCGCCCCCTTGTCCAACTCGAACAGGTTGCCGGCATCACGCAGCATGGCCGTGGTGCGGTCCAGCCGCGACAGGTAGTCCTCCTGGCCGATCTGCTGCTTGAGTGCGCTGGCCACCGCACCGATATGCGTGGTGGGCTTGAGCAGGTCCGCTGCGCCCGGCACGAACGGCACCACCGCACCGGAGGCCGCATCGATCACCTGGTACGCCACCCCGGACAGCAAAACCCCTGCCGCCAAACCTGCTAAGCCGCCCGATGCGCCTTCGAGCGCGTTGCCACGCAGCAAGCGGATGCCATACACCGTGGCGCCGGCGATCATCGCCACGCCCAGAATCCGCCCAGCAATCATGACCGGCGTCATCGCGGCGCTATTGTCCTTGCCGAAGTAGATCATCCGGTAGAAGAAGTACCCGGCCCACATCTCGCGGGTCTTCAGCGCGTCGTGCATGAACCAGGCGCGCGAGTCGTGAATCTGGTCGTCGAACAACGCAACCAGCAGGGCCATCGTCGGGTCGTCGCTGGGCATGCCCTGGTGATCGCGGAAGAGCCGTTGGCTGCGCTCCTTCCCAACACCCTTTAGCGTCTCGCGGGCCTTGCGCTCGTCGTCTTCGTTGAGCAGGTACGCGGTATCGCGCAGCAGCACATCGAAGAGGGTGCCGGCCGCGCTGGTCTGCTCGCGCTTGCGGTCGTAGTAGTCCGCCTTGAACTCCGCCGCGGCCTGACTGATCTGGGTCTGGTCGAGCACTGGCTCGTAGATCTTCGGGCCTGGGTAATTCACCGCCGCAGCGGACTTTTTCAGGCGTTCATCTGCAGCGTCCTGCTTCTGCTTCTCGTAGGCCTTGCGGTCCACGCTCTCCTTGTATCGGTCATCCTCTCGAGCTTTCTCGAAGAAGGGTTGGCGCTTGTAGCTGTCCTTGCCGCCATTCTCGTCATTGGCATAGCGGCCGATACGCCAGCCGGTGATCCAGCCCAGTTGGTCAGCCAGGGTATCTTCGACCGTCATGCTGAAGCGCACCGGGTCGTATTCCCAGGCAGGCTTATCGGGCGCCGCTGTTGAGACACCGGACAAAGTTATCGCGCGCCAAGCGTTGAAACGTTCGGCAACCAGCGGTTTGATATCGAACTCTTCTTGAGTATCGAGACTCATCTTCCGCCAAGGCTGTTGTGCCAACAGATATTCAGGCATCGCCTCTCCCGGCACCTGTAGCGGCGCGCCGCAGGCAAAGGCTTCGGCATACAGATCATGTAGCGCCACTTGGGAAATCAGCTCGTCGGTGCCGCCCCGCGCCTTGCCCTGATCGTTCTGTGGGTAGCCGCCACCTATATCCGAATGCACGCCGGGGTACACCACCTCGTAGGTGTTGGCCAGGTACTTGCCGTCTTCATTGCGGATCGAGTCCAGCGGGAAGCACGAACGCTGCTCGAAGGCCGCCACGAAGTGCCGGCACTGCTTGACGAACTGTGGGTATTTCTCTGCGCAGGGCAGCAGTTGGGTATCGTCCGCCCAGTCCATATGCCCGGCGAAGAATGGCGCCGCATGCGCAATGCCCACCGAGGCCACGGTATCCAGGATGCCGAGAAACTCCACGCTCACCGGCACCCCGGCTAACTGCTGCGCGGGCTTGTCCGCCCCCTCGGGTGTTTCGAACAGTTCACTCAGCCAGTTGACAAAAGTACGGGCCTCCGCTGCCCCACGGGAGAAGCCATACACATAGAGCTTCACACCCAAGACTCGCGGCTTGCTCTTATCCAAATTTGCGCGAAGGTCCTTGAGCAGGTCCATCATCACTGAGCGACGCTTCATCCCACCGAGAAAGCTCTGACCTCTCGGGGTGCCCATGGACTTGACCAAGGCTTTCTTCTGCGCCTGGGTGATGGGCTTTTTCAGGATTGCGGCCTGCAATGCCTCGGCCACGGATACCAGACCCCAGTTAATGCGATCTTCTCCACCCAGGGCGTACTTCAACCCCTCCTCGCTGTAGTCGAACTCGCCGATTTCCGGGAAGGCCGTGCCCACGCCAGGCATATAGAAGGAAAAATAGCCACGCTCCTTAGCCTCAGGCCCACGAATAGAGGCATGGAACAGCTTGGCGATATTGCTGGGATGGTTCTCCTGGGTGTCATTGTGCTCATTGTTGTTGGTGCCATCGAAGAACAAACTGACATGCAAACTCTGGCAACATTCGAAGCTCTGTTTTTGCCCCTTCTCGTTGCGGCACTGTCGAAACAGATTCGCCTCTTGGAACTGCCTATTATAGTTATCCGAAACCACTAACTTATCGGTGGGCATGCGTCCTGCTGTGGGAAACACAGGCGGCACCCAGACGTTGTCGCTCCCTTGTTCTTTTTTTACTTCTGACATACGGCTGGCTCCTTCATCCGCAGTGGCTCGTTGATGGGGTAATTGGGCTGTCCATATAACGCACATGCCGTGGTGACCTGAACCCGATTGCAGGTCAGGAAATGCACCTTGAAATCACAGGACTCTGTACCGGGCCACTCTGGAATATCAACTGTTGCACTGTAATGCTTGTAGCTTTTTTTATGTTCAACCATAAACGCCCTAAACTCATCAGTGCCAAGTGGCGGAGCATCTGCGTAAGGATCAGGATCAACCTCCCACTCGATACGCGCTTTCAAGCCAGGCCGCCATTTGACCGGCATGACAATGCAGCAGGAGCTCCCCCCGCCACCATCCGCCCGATAGCCATTGACCTTCAGCCAATTGATGCCATGGGTGGTGTGGTTGATGGCTTCAATATTTCCAGCCGCCGTTTCATTGTCATTATCTGCCGAGGAGCAGGCCACCAAGGCTAGGCTCAGAAAGCCTAATAACATGCGCACCCATACAATATTTCTCATATTCTCCACCACAAGCTGATTGGCTCAACCGGGTATACCAGAAAGAAACAACCATTGAATAAATACAGCAACATTTTTATCTTGAAATACATCTTCATCACTCACTCCACGGATAGTCATTATTTGAAATCCCCATATGAGCGCGGACTAACCATTGCTTAGCGACACCTAAGTTGCTTCTGTAGATACTCCAAGGTGCTTTTGCACGTATTCTTTCAAATCGCCGACGTAGCCTTGTTCGCTAGCCATTAGTACCCATTTGTAGAGATGCCCGAAGCACTCCTCCTGAGTAGTAGCCAGGTGGTTGTAGTGCCCGGCGTGTAGTAGTGACTGGGCATCGCTGATGCAGCCGAGCAAGTCGGCCTGCTGGTCATTTACCACCAGAACATCGGAAGGTTGGATTGTGCGGGTTTCCCGCAGGCAGGCGCCGGGGAGCCATTGGGTCTCTCCATCGCGGTCGAGCCATCCCCAGTAGCAAGCTACCTGCATGAAGCCCATGCGCTGCTCGGGGGTGAGAACCGACGACAGCAGAATGGGGAAGATGCGCGGGTCGTAGTAGCGCAGCAGGAAGGATTGCCCGCCCCACTCAGCCTGCAGCAAGGCTCGTAGTGCCTCGCCGAGTGCCTCGAAGCCCAGGGGGGTGATCATCACCATCAGGCGTGCGTCGGCGGCGCAGCTTGCGATGACCTCTTCCAGCCAGGCCTTGTGCTGCCAGAGCGTGAGGTCCAGACGCATCAGGATGGGTGCTTGATCCAGGAGGTGTTCTTCCGGGGTGCCGTCGAACAGCGAGCACCAACTGATGCTGGGCTGAATCTGGCCGAGTGCCTGGAGCACGGAATGTTCCAGGCCGGTCTGGTCAAGAATCAGGTCGACTTGCTGGGTCTCGACACTGGCACAGACTTTTTCAATGTGTTGAAGCCATTGCGGTGACATAGATGCTCTCCCTGATCAACCTTCGCGCCGTACCAAGCTGGCGGCCCTTTCCTTTGCCAACTCCAGGCATTCCTTGCAGACGGACTGAGGCAGTTCAGGCAAGGGGAAATCCTAGGGTCTTCCCAGACATGCCTGCCCTTGAGCAGCAGTTGGCCGGGAGAATGAACATCGATGGCGCCGCTGGGCGTGATGCGGATGTAGCCGCCGCCACAGGCCAGGGTGATACCGTTCTTGGCGGTGAGTTGCAGGTGGCCCTGCACGGACTGGACGGTGATGTCCTGCTGGGCAATGGCGTTGAGGATGTCGCCGTGGGATTCGATCTCTATCGGCCCCTTCCCCGACACCAGGCGCATGCCCTCGCGCTGAGCCAGCAGGGACATGGCCTGGTTGGATTGCAGGGCCATGCGCTGGGCGGCGGTCAGGTCGATTTCGTCCTGGCTCTGCAGGTACATGGACTGGTTACTGCCCAGCAGCAGGCTGGCCGGGGTGACAGCGGCGATGCCTTTCGGCGCGCTGAGCAGGATGGCTGGCCCTTGCAGGGTCTTGCCCTGTGCGAGCAGGTCGTGCAGGCCATCGCTGGAAGCCTCGCGGCTGTGGTGGGCCTGGGCGATGTCCTGCCATTGCTTGAGCTGGTCGGCGGCGTTCTCCATCAGGGTGGCGGCGGGCTTCATTTCCAGCACCTGGCCCTGGGCCTTGCCTTGCTCGTCCGCACTGATGAACACACCCTTGCCCGCGCGGATGGCGCCCCAACCGTCGGTCCTCAGCTCGAAGCCCTCGCCCCGCTGCTGCCGCTGGCCGTCCACCAGGTGCCCGAGGTTGAGCTGGCTCTTGCCGGCGTATTCGGTGCTGAGCTTGATGTGCTCCTGCCCGCGGGTGTCGTCCAGGCGCAGCTTGTTGTTCGCCGGCGTGCGTAGGACGTTGCGCTTGTAGTTGTGGATGGTGACGTGGTCGGGGTGCAGGCTGTCGTGCAGGGCGTGGGCGATGAAGGGCCGGTCGGGGTCGCCCTGTTCGAAGGCGACGGCCACCTCGGTGCCGGCCAGCAGCGGCAGGTGCAGGCCATGGGTGTCGCCGGCATAGGGGCGCGCCAGGCGCAACCACATGCTTTCCCGGCCGGCGGGCCAGGCATCGCGGTCGAAGAGGAAGTTGACGCGGTAGCGCCCTTCGCCGTCGATGTGGCCGTAGGGGTCGTTCCGCTGCGGGCTGGTGACCCGCGCCGGGACGGTGCCGGCGATGCGGGGCTTGGCCGGGACCGCGGGGCGGAAGGCGACGGTGTCGCTGTCCGGGATGGCTTCGAAGCGGATTTCGTAGCTGCGGTCGCGGGCGGCCTTGCTGTGCAGGCGGACGATCAGGGCGCCCTGGGCGAAGGCGGCCGGCGCGCCGCCCTGGACTTCGAGCACCTGGCCCGGGGCCAGGGCGGCGCTGCTGCTGGTGCCGAACAGGCGGGTCTGGTCGTTGAGGTAGCGCTCGTGCGCCAGGCGCGCGTAGAAGAAGCCGCTTTCGGCATGCCCTTCCTCGTCGCCGCGCGCATGGGGGTCGCCCAGCGCCTGGTAGGGCTCGTCGGCGTAGTGGTAGGCCTCGCCGTATGTGGTGGTCGCGCCGTGGGCGAGATCGGCCTGGCCGTCGAGGTTGGCGCCGGCATCGCGTGAATAGTAGGCGCGGTTGCTGACCTGCTGCGGTACCACCTGGTGGCTGGCCTGGAGGTCCCAGACGGCGTCCTGGCCGCTGCTCTGGATGCCGCTCTGCGGCCGCAGCGGCAGGGCGATGTCGCGCTGGTAGTGCATCGGCGAATCGTGGAACTCGACCACGTCGATCTTCAGCCGCGTGTCCATGCTGAAGCGGTACCAGATGCCCCGTTCGGCGCACAGGCGTTGCAGGTACGCCAGGTCGCTTTCGCCGTACTGCAGCAGTTGTTCGTGCTGCGCGTAGGTCCGGCCGAGCTCGAACAGGAAATCCTGGCCGCGCAGGCCGTGCCTGCGCAGGATGGCGTCGACGATCTCGGGCACGCTCTGGTTCTGGTAGATGCGGTACTGGCAGCCATGGTCGAGCAGCGCCAGGCGCGGCTCCAGCGTCACCTCGTAGCGGGCTTCGTCACGGGATGCCGACAGCCGCTTGAAACGTGTCAGCACGCCATGCAGGGTGCGCAGCGGCGCCACCGCCGGCGGCGTGTAGCCGCGCAGGCCCAGCGATTCGGGGGCCGCGCGCAGGCTGAAGCTGGCGTCCTTGCCGAGCACGTCCTGGGCGGCGATATCCAGCTGGGGGCTGGTGATTTCGATGCGGTAGCGGAACGTCTGGCTCAGCGCCTCCGTGCCTTCGAACGCGAGGACGTCCAGGGCCGCGTCGAGGCCATCCACGCTGAGGCTGTGGCGGCTGTGGTCGAAGAACGGACGAATCTGGTCGAGCATGTTCAGGCCTCCGCACCTTCGAGCCCCGAAGGCTCTTCGCTGAATTCCAGGGCGATGCCGTCGTCGGCGCAGTAGCCCAGGGTGACGCCGGTGGTCTTGCGCTGCTGCGCCTGGCGCTGCAGCAGTTGCTGGCTCAGCACCGGCAGGATCTGCTGGTTGAGCAGGCTGTCGATGTTGCGCGCGCCGCTGTCGGGCAGCAGGCAGGCCGCGACCAGGGCGTCGGCGAGGCCGTCGTCGACCTGGCAGGCGATGCCGTAGTGGCGTTGCAGGCGCTTGGCGACCTGGCCCAGCTTGATGGCGACGATGCGCTTGAGCGCGTCGGCATCCAGGGGCCGGTAGACCAGCGTCTGGAAGCGCGCCAGCAATGCTGGCTGGAAGTGTTCGCGCAGCACGGGCCGCAGCAGTTCCTGCAGTTCGCCGTCGCTGGCTTGCGGGCGCTCCTCCAGCAGGGCCTGCAGCAGATCGCTGCCCAGGTTGGAGGTCATCAGGATGACGGTGTTGCGGAAGTCGATTTCGCGCCCCTCGCCGTCGCGCATGAAGCCGCGGTCGAACACCTGGTAGAACAGGTTGAGCACGTCCCGGTGCGCCTTTTCCACCTCGTCGAGCAGTACCACGCTGTAGGGGCGCTGGCGTACCGCCTCGGTGAGCACGCCGCCCTCGCCATAGCCGACGTAGCCCGGTGGCGAGCCCTTGAGCTGGCTGACGGTATGGGCTTCCTGGTATTCGGAGAGGTTGATGGTGATCAGCGACTTCTCGCCGCCGAACAGGCTGTCGGCCAGCGCCAGGGCGGTCTCGGTCTTGCCCACGCCGCTGCTGCCCACCAGCAGGAAGACGCCCAGGGGAGCATTGTCCGGGGCCAGCCCGGTCCTGGCGGCGCGCAGGCGTTGCGCCAAAGCTTGCAGGGCGGGCTGCTGGCCGATGACCCGCTGCCCCAGGTCGTGCTCCAGTTGCAGCAGGTTGGCCTGTTCGTCCTTGAGCAGGCTGCCCAGCGGCACCCCCGTCCAGTCGGCCACCACCTCGGCGACGGTGCGCGCGTCGACATCCAGCGGCAGCAGTGGCTGGTCGCCCTGCAGCTGGGCCAGCTGCCGCTGCAGATCGGGGCAGGCTTCCGGCTCCTTGCGGCGCGCATCGATCAATTGCCGCGTCAGGCTCAATTCGTCCTGGTATTGCTGCTGCAGCCGCTGCTGGGCAAGCTCCAGCTCGCACAAGCGCACGCCGATGTCGGCCATGCGCTGGATGGCCATCGAGCCACTGAGCCGGGCATCCTCTTCCAGCGCCTGGCGCTCGAGCTCCAGTGCGCCGTGTTCGGCACGCAGTTGCACCATCGCCTGGGGTTCGCAGTCCAGGTTCATGCGCACCCGTGCGCTGGCGGTGTCGAGCAGGTCGACCGCCTTGTCGGGCAACTGCCGCCCCGGCAGGTAGCGGCGGGACAGCGCCACGGCGGCCTGCACCGCCGAGTCGACGATGTGCACGCCGTGGTGGTTGACGTAGAGCGGCTTCAGGCCGCGCAGCATCAGGCAGGCGTTGGCCTCGTCCGGCTCATCGACCTTGACCATCTGGAAGCGCCGCTCCAGCGCCGCGTCGCGCTCGAAGTAGCGCTTGTATTCGGACCAGGTGGTGGCCGCGATGGTACGCAGCTCGCCCCGGGCCAGCGCCGGCTTGAGCAGGTTGGCGGCATCGGCGCCGCCGGCCTGGTTGCCCGCGCCGATCAGCGTGTGCGCCTCGTCGATGAACAACAGGATGGGCGTCGGCGATTGCTGCACGGCGTCGATCACGTTCTTCAGCCGCTGTTCGAACTCGCCCTTCACGCCCGCCCCCGCCTGCAGCAGCCCCAGGTCCAGGGTGCGCAGGGTGACGGCCCTGAGGGCGTCCGGCACGTTGCCTTCGACGATGCGCAGGGCCAGGCCTTCGACCAGCGCGGTCTTGCCGACGCCGGGCTCGCCCACCAGGATGGGGTTGTTCTTGCGTCGCCGGCCGAGAATGTCGATGACCTGGCGGATCTCGTCGTCGCGGCCATAGACCGGATCGATGCGCCCCGCCCGGGCCTTGGCCGTGATGTCCTGGGTGAAGCGGTCGAGCAGCGCCGACTGGGCCGTGGCCGCGGTGGGCGACGGGCCCTCCGCTTGCGCTGCCGGCTCGGCCAGTGCGGCCTCAGCCTGTGCCTGAGGCCGCTCTTCGGATTGCTCGTCCAGCAGGGGCAGCAGCCGCTCGAGTTGCAGCGCGCCCACGCTGAGCAGCGGCCAGGCGGCATCGCAGGCCAGCAGCGAGGGGGTGTCGCGCAAGGCGCCGAGCAGGTGCGAGGAACGCAGCACCTGGTTATCGCCCTGCATCGATGCCAGCAACCAGGCGTCCTTGATCAGTTGCTGCAGCGCGGCGGAGAGCTGGGGCTTGTCGCGCACGCTGCGCGGCAACTGGTCCAGGTGTTCGAGCAGGCCGTTCCACAGCCCCTCCAGGTCCCATTCGTAGCGCCGGGCGATCAGGGCCAGGTCGCCTTCGCCCTGTTCGAGCAGCTTGAGCAGCCAGTGCTCGATGGTGACGTAGGGATGGGCGCGGGCCTGGCACAGCGAGGCAGCCGCGCTCAGCGCCCTGGCGCAGTGGGGGTTGAGGCGGCGAAGCAGATGGGCGGACGACTGTTCCATGGGGCGTTCCTTGCTGTCGGCAGGCTTGTCGCTCCGGCTGGAGCATGAAAGCCATTCCAATCGGTAGAGAGTGACCGGCGGCTAGCCCGCCGGTCCGTAACGCCGGCCTCAGGCGCTCTGACGCTCGTTCCAGGCATCGGAGTGGATGATGTTGCCGTCCTTGTAGGTCCAGGTGATCTTCTCGTAGCGCAGTTCCACCTCTTCCAGGTGGTTGTGCTTCTCCTTGGTCGGGTCCTTCACGTCGTGCATTTTCGGCGCGACCTTCACGACCTTGACGTTCTCCAGCAGGGTGTTGAAGTACTCGACTTCCTGGCCGGCGTCATCGATGCGGTACCACTTGAACTCGGCGCTCTTGAGGGTCTGGCCGGTGCTCACCGCCTTGTACAGGTAGGGGCTGGAGGCGTCGATTTCCTTGGTGAAGTTGAACGGCGTGTGGATGCGGGTGCCGGTCAGCTTGCCGGTGTTGTTGTCGGTGGGGATGTACAGGCTGTGGTCCTGCGCCACCACTTCGACGCTGCCTTCGCGCTTCTGGACGTCGACCGAACCTTTGATGTCCGCACCGCCGTCGTCTTTGAGCCACAGGTAAACTGGAATAGCCATGTGAAGTTCCTTCTACAGGGACAAATGCGCCGCAGGCTTTTGCCGCGGCAGGGGTTGGCCGCCCGAGACCCGGCCCGGGAGCGTGCAGGCTCCCGACTCGGGTACCAGGCGGATATCGACCCGGCGGTTGGCTGCGCGCCCCTCCGGTGTGTCGTTGCTGGCGATGGGCTGGTCGGCGGCGAAGCCCTGGACGGCGAAGCAGCTGTCGGGGATGTCCCCCATGCGCTGCATCCAGTCGCGCACGGCGCCCGCGCGGGCACGCGACAACACCAGGTTGCGCTGCGCGTCGCCCGTGGCGTCGGTGTGCCCGGCGATGACGATCAGCCAGCCGGGCTGGGCCTTGATGTCCACCAGCGCGTTGACCAGCACCTTCGTCGAGCCGGCCTTGAGTGCGGCGCTGCCGCTGGCGAATAGCGACAGGCTGTCCAGGCGGACGGGGTCGGGAATCCTTTCCGGCGCCAGTGTCGGAGCGGGCGCCCGGTAGGCGGCGAGCGCGGCCAGTAGTGCCGGGCGCGTCCGCTCGGCGGTGTACAGGCCGAGCCCGAGGGACAGGGGCTCGCCTTCGCGGTAATAGCGGTCAAGCCTTTGCGCATCGTCCCGCAGTACGGCCAAGGCCTGTTCCTTCAGGCGGTGTTCGGGCTGTTCGAGCGTCGTCGGCTGGGGGATCGCCTGGAAACGGCGCAGGTCGTCGCTCACCTGGCGCAACAGCAGGCGGTTCTGCCAGGCGGAACTGCACAGCGCGACGGTCGCGGCGAGAACGAACAGCCACAGGGCCTGCAGCGCCATACGGCGGGAAGGTGCAAGGCCGGGCTGGCGGGGCAGCAGGGCCAACAGGGGATCGGGGAACGGCAGGGCCGCGGGGCCGGCCGCCTGTGCCGCGGCGAAGGGTTCCAGCGCCGTGCGTTCGTGCAGCCAGTTCGCCCACAGGTTGCCCGGCAGCGAAGCAGGTGAACCAGGCACCAGCGTCATCGCGCAGGCCAGCACCGGGCATGGCGGTTCCCCCGGCTCCCGGGACACCAGGTGCGGCAATACCGCCTTCGTCAGCCAGGCGCCCAGGCTCTCGACCTGGACGCTGGTGCGCAGGCGCGCGGCGCGCGTGGGGAGGTCCGCGGGGCGCTGCTGCCAGTGGGCCATGGGCAGGTGGTTCGCACCCTCGCGAACCCTCAGCCCCTGACGCTCCGCCTCCCAGGCGAACCAGGGGCCGGCGCCGTGCAGGCTCGGCAGGTAGCAGCCCAGCAGCACGGGCAAGGCCACTCCGCTTCTGCGGACGCGGGCCACCTGCTGGCGGAAGGTCTGCAGGTTGCCGGCGAGCAAGGCGTTGTCCTGCTGCCCGGCGGGATCGACGACATAGAAGACGCTCAGCTGGCCCGCCCAGTGCGGACGGTTCGCCAACACGTATTCGATGACCGCTGGCAAGCGATCCAGGCTGGGTATCCGCAGGTAGCAGCCCTGCTCCGTGACGCGCAGCGCCAGTTGTTCCTCGGGCGCCTCGCCGAACAGTGCGCGCAAGCCATCGCCACAGACCGCGACCACCGGTTGCCGGAACCCCGCCGCCGGCAGCGCACAGTCCTCGGCCAGCGCAATGGCCTGGCGTTGCCGCGCGGCGTTGCGCCCGGCGAGCCACCAGCCCAGCGCGACCGCGATGACCACGCCAAGCGCCGACAGCGCGCGCCCGACCGGGAACAGCGGCAGCACCGCCAGGAGCAGGAACAGCGCCAGCGCTCCCGCCCAGAGCCAAAGGCCGCGTACCCATGTGAGCTGCATGGACATCGCTACACCTGGCCGGGCAGCAGGGTGGTCACGGTATCCACCAGCATCCGGTGCAGCACCAGCCACACTCCTGCCAGCAGGATCGCGGCGGCCACCAGGTGCAACCATGGCATGCCGAGCCAGCGGCGCCAGCCGCCACCGCCGGCGCGCACCAGCACCGGGGCCTCGCCCGTGGCGGCAAAGGGTTGTACGTGCTCGCTCAGTGCGTCGAGCAGTTGCTCCCGCTCCGGAGCCTGCTCGTCGCGATAACGGCCCAGGAACCCCAGCATCAGCACGCGCTGGTAACAGGTCAGCACCCGCAGGTCGGGCGCCGGTTCCGCCAGGGCCGCGCGCATGTCCTCGTAGAGCTGCTCGCCAGCCTGGTGGCGGTTGAAGAAGTGCGCCTGAAGCGGTTTCGCAGCCCAGACGGCATGGGACTGCTCGCCGGCGTTGCGCATCACCGTCTCGTCGAGCAGCGCGCATTGCGCATAGCAGATGCGGTCGATGGCGTTCAGGCTCACGCCAGCTTCAGCCAGGCGGGCACGGCTGTGTTCGACCTGGGCCGCGCAGTGCTTCCACAGCTCGGCGCCGTCCTTGGCCGAGGCCTTCTGCTGCAGCTCGACGACCAGCAGGTAGCTGTCCTGCAGCAGTGCGTCGATATCCACCAGCGGTTTCTTTCCGAATGCCTGGGTCATGAGCGCAGCACCGCGAACAGGTCCAGTTGGACTTCCCCGAGCGTGCCGGGGACGTAGAGCGCGCAGACGCCGGCCGAAAGCATGGCTCGCGCCTTGGGATGGGCCAGATCAAGGGCGAAGTACTGGTTGCCCAGGCGCATCGGGATAGCCGCGGGCACATGGCTGAGCGGCAGCAGCGGTACGCCGTCCAGGGCCACGTTGACGAGGTGGTCGACGTCGTCCGGCGCCCCCACCTTGCACAGGCGCGGGAACTGGCCCTGTACTTGCGCGGCGGGCAGGCTGGAGCGTACCGACAGGTAGAAATCGACACCCTCGGCATCGCGCAGCCGGCCATCGTGCAGCGCTACCTGCCAGCGGTGCGCATTGGGCTGTTCCAGTTCCAGCGCGATGACGCGTGACGGCAGGCTGGCCTCCAGCAGCGTGGAGATCAGCCGGAACAGCGGCGGGAACACCGCTTCCAACTGGTCGTGCCGGTAGCCGGGAATGGCACCGATGTCGTGCTCCAGGGAAAAGGTCAGCAGGCTGCCGGCCAGCTTGATCAGCTCCTGGTAGACCTGCTCGGGGTGCCGCGCGGGGTGCGCCAGCAGGTCCGCCAGCACCGGCTGGTAGCTGTTCAGCGCGTTGAGCAGCCAGAACAGCGAGACGTCGGCCACCGCGAAGTCGGCCATGCGCTGGTTGCTCTCGCGGCGCATGCCCATCAGGCGGCTGCGCTTGGCCGCCAGCTGGGTCATCAGGTTGTCCAGCTGGGCGAGCAACTGGGGCTGGGCATCGAAGCTGAGCAGCGGCGGGACGAACTGCGGGTCGAGCGTCCAGACGCCCTGGCCGTCGCGTACCACGCGCGCTACCGGGCAGGTGAGATACTCGGCGTTTTCATCGCTGTCCAGGCGCAACGAAAGCATGTGTTCCAGCGCGGCCATGGACTGGCTCTCTTCGCCATAGAGATCCTGCACCTCCCGCCAGTCCTGGCGATAGCGCATGGGCCGGGAGGGCACGCCCTCCCCCGTCAGGCAGTTGCCGCCATTGGCATGCTCCAGCGGCAATGCCAGCAGCAGCGTGGCCACGGCAAACTCCTCCGTGGCCAGCCGGGCCAGCTCCACCGCCGGTGGCAGCCGGTCGCTCGCGTCGCTGTCGACCAGCGTGCCATCCGGCAGCCGCACGCGCAGCCGGGTGGCCTTGAGCTTGCCCAGCCGTAGTGCGTCCAGGTCGAAGGAGGCCACCTGGACGCCCCAGGGATGTACCCGCGACAGCCGCGCCAGGCATTCGTTGGTCCAGGCCTCCCAGCGAGCCTGCTGCTGGAATTGCTGCGGGGACAGCAAGGTCCCCGCACCCCACAAGGGGCGATCGATCTTCATGCGTTCTTCCCTGAAGCCGTTTTTCAGGCCTTGGCCTTGGGCATCTGCGAAACCAGCGACAGGTTGACGTCCATGCCTTCCACCTGGAAATGCGGTACGGCATAGAGCTTCACGCGGAAGAAACCGGGGTTGTCGTCGATGTCCTCGACCGTCACCTTGGCGTCACGCAGCGGGTGCGAAGCCTGCAGGTCGTCGCTGGGGTCGGTCATTTCGGTGACCAGGCCACGGATCCAGTTGTTGAGCTCCAGCTCCAGGACGCGGCGGTCCTTGGTGGTGCCGATGTTCTCGCGCTGGATCAGCTTCAGGTAATGGGCGATGCGCGACAGCAGGAAGATGTATGGCAGGCGCGCGTTGATGCGGCTGTTGGCGGTGGCGTCGGCGGTGTCGTAGAGCGCCGGCTTCTGCGCCGAGTTGGCGGAGAAGAAGCAGGCGTAGTCGCGGTTCTTGTAGTACGACAGCGGGATGAAGCCCAGGTTGGCGAACTCGAACTCGCGGGTTTCCGGGATCATCACTTCCGAGGGGATCTTCACCTGGTTGCCGGTGCCCAGGTCGTACAGGTGGATCGGCAGGTCGGTGACCGCGCCGCCCGCCTGCGGGCCGCGGATCTGCACGCACCAGCCGTTGTTGATGAAGCTCTTCACCATGTTGGCGGCGAAGGCGAAGGAGGCGTTGGTCCACAGGTACTTGCCATGGTCCGGGCCCTTGACGCTCTCGATGTAGTTGAAGCTGCGCACCGGCAGGGTGTCGGGGCCGTAGGGCAGGCGGCCGAGCACGCGCGGCATGGTGAGGCCGATGTAGCGCGCATCGTCGGTGTCGCGGAAGGACTTCCACTTCAGGTATTCGGCGCGGTCGAAGTAGTTGCCGATATCCTTGATCGCGGCCACCTCCTCCATGCTCTGCTTGCCGAAGAACGCCGGCCCGACCGAGCCGATGAAGGGCATGTGCGCCGCCGCCGCGACCTTGGAGATGTTGCGCAGCAGGGCGATGTCCTGCGGGCCGCGGTCGAACTCGTAGTTGGAGATCGCAGCGGCGATGGGCTCGCCGCCGGGGGTGTCGTACTCCTGGGTGTAGGTGTGGACGTACAGGCCGCTCTGGGCGATCTCCGGGGCATCCTCGAAGTCCTGCACCAGGTGGTCCTTGCTGATGTCCAGCAGCTCGATGCGCACGTTCCGGCGGAAATCGACCTGGTCGATCAGCGACTTGACGCCGCGCCAGGTCGACTCGACGCGCTGGAAGTCGCCGTGGTGCATGATCGCGTCCAGCTGGCGGCTGATCTGCGCATCCAGCGAGGCGATGTGCTCGTCCAGCAGGTTCTTGTCCAGGCGCTCGACCTTCTGCGAGGACTGCTTGAGCAGGTCCAGGAAGACGCTGACCGCGGCCGTCACACGCTCGTCGGCGGAGGCTTCGGACAGCGCATCGCTGTCCTGGTAGACCTCGAAATCGCCCAGTGCCGACACCGGGCTCAGGTTGATCTTGTCGAACAGGCTCGCATAGACGCCCTGGTTTTCTTGCAGCGATACGCTCGCGCTACCGGTTTGCGCGGCAGTCCCTTCGGCAGACATGGGGCTCTCCTTGAATTGGTCTTCAGCGATCTTGCGGGGCGAGCTGGGCCAGTTCGGCACGCAGCTTGTCGCTCAGGGCGTCATCCTTGAGGATGCGTTCCAGCTCGCGACGGAAGGTGACGTTGTCCAGCAGGTTGGACTTGAGGTCGCGCAGCAGGTTGCGCATGGCCAGCATGGCGCGCAGCTCCGGCATCTGCCGTGCCACCCGCTCGGGCTCGAAGTCCTTCATGTTGCGGAAGGTCAGCTCGATGCTGGTGTCGGAGCCGTCGTCGGCCAGGGTATTGGGCACGGCCAACTTCACACTGGGACTGAAGTCGGCCAGCACATTGTTGAAGTTGTTCTTGTTGACGTCGACCTTGTTGCGCTCGGACAGCGGGCGCTGTTCGCGGCCATTGCTGTAGTCGCCCATCACCATCAACTTGAGTGGCAACTCGACCTTTTTCTGCGCACCGCCGGTATGAAGGTCAAGTTTGATATTGACCCGTGCCTTGGGCACTTCATTTTGGAAACTGTTCGAAGCCATGACTACTCCAGATACCTCCCTGGTGAGGGGTGAGTCAAACAGGCTGGAATTCATGGCAACAGCGGGAAGGCGCGCGCCGACAGCCCGATCCGAAGATCGCGAATTCCATTTCTTACTTCTGAAAAAACTATTAGAGCGGTGACATTGCCGTAGTCCTCACTAAGAACTACCGATGCCATAACTTCCAGCCAATCGGATATTCGCTTTTCGCCCCATGAACTCATCGGATTCATTGCGCACGTAGATCAGCCATTTACGAGTGTATCGACGCGAACGGGGGGATAAAATAAGACTTGTCCCAAACTCACGTGGGAAATAACCACAACTGGAACTCGGCAAGTTTCGCAAGCAGACGACAAGGCATTGCCCTATTCCGCTACGCGGCACGGGAAGCCCGCCCGCGGCGTGCAAGGCGCTAGCGAGACGGCCATAATCGGCGCTTGCCCCCGATCCAGGCCCCGTCGATGTCCGAGCAACCCAGCCCAGCCAACGCAGAACAAGCCTCCCCTGCCCGCCCCCGGCGTTTCCGCCGGCCCCGCTGGCTGGAATGGCGACAGCGCCTGGCGTTCTGGGTCGGCGCGCTGCTGGTGGGCCTGGTGGCGCTGGCCTTCGCCTGGCTGGCGGACCAGTCCTTCGCCCTGTTCAAGCGCATGCTCGGCGTCGCCCCCTGGCTGCCGCTGCTGGTCACCCCCGCGGGTTTCGCCCTGCTGGCCTGGGTCACCCAGCGCTGGTTCGTCGAGGCCAAGGGCAGCGGCATTCCCCAGGTGATCGCCGCGCTGGAGTCGCCTTCGCGGCGCTTCCGCGCCCAGGTGCTGGCGCTGCCGGTGGCCGCCGTGCGCATGGTCTTCACCCTGGGCGCGCTGCTGGTGGGCGGCTCGGTGGGCCGCGAAGGGCCCACGGTGCACGTCGGCGCCGCGGTCATCTACGCCTTCGGCCGGCGCCTGGGGCTGCACGGCCGGCGCACCATCGCCGGGCTGATCCTCGCCGGCGGCGCGGCCGGCATCGCCGCGGCCTTCAACACGCCGCTGGCCGGCATCGTGTTCGCCATCGAGGAGCTCAGCCGCACCTTCGAGCAGCGCTTCAGCGGCCTGGTGCTGACCGCGGTGCTGATCGGCGGCGCCGTCACCCTCGGGCTGATGGGCCACTACTCCTACTTCGGCGAGATCGGCGGCAGCCTGCCGGCGGGCTGGGGCTGGAGCGAGGTGCCGGCCTGCGCGCTGCTCGGCGGCCTGCTGGGCGGGCTCTACGTCAAGCTGGTGCTGCCCACCCGGGCCGGCTGGCTGGGCCGCATGTGCCGCCTGCGCGAGCGCTTCCCGGTGCGCTTCGCCGGCGCCTGCGGGCTGCTGCTGGCGCTGCTGGGGCTGGCCTCGGGCAACCACGTGTTCGGCACCGGCTACGAGGAAACCCGCGCCCTGCTGGAAGGCCACCCGATGACCGAGCAGAGCTTCCTGCTGTGGAAGTTCCTGGCCAACGTGGTGTCCTACCTCGCCGGCATCCCCGGCGGCCTGTTCTCGCCCTCGCTGAGCATAGGCGCGGCCTTCGCCCCGCTGCTGGCCCAGTTGCCCGACGTCAACCCGCAGACCTGCGCGCTGCTGGGCATGGGCGCCTACCTCGCCGGGGTGACGCGCTCGCCGCTGACCGCCTCGGTGATCGTCCTGGAACTCTCCCACAGCCCCGACCTGCTCATCCCCATGCTGGCGGCCACGGTCATGGCCGCCACCGTCTCCGGCTGGATCGCACCGGTCTCGCTGTACCACGCCCTGGCGCGGCAGATCCTGGACAAGCTGGCGCCGGTGTCGGGGGCGCGCTGACCTGGCTCATGCGTGCCGGGCTGATGCCGGCCCCGCTCAATCCGCCGCGGCGAAATGCGCCAGCTGGTCCGCATGCGCCTTGCGGAATGCCGGCCGGGCCGTGGCGCGGGCGACGTAGGCGCTGCAGGCCGGGTAGGTCTGCAGCCCATCGAAGTGCTCGACCAGGCGCAGCACGTCGGCCATGAGGATGTCGGCGATGGAGAAGGCCCCGGCCAGCCATTCGCGGTTTTCCAGCACCCCGTCCATGTGCCGCAGCCGGGCCTGGACGAAGTCGTGCAGCAGCTTGTGCCCGGGCGTTTCGCTGGTGTCGCCGAGGAACAGGAAGAGCGCCCAGGGCAACACCGCCATTTCCACCGAGTTGAGCGCCGCGAACAGCCACTGGCTGACCTCGGCGCGGCCGCGCGGGTCGCTAGGCATCAGCGCCTCGCTGCGTTCGCCCAAGTGCAGCAGGATAGCGCCGCTCTCGAAGATGGAGAGTTCACCGTCGGTGAGCCAGGGCACCTGCCCGAAGGGCTGGCGCAGGAAATGCGCCGGGCCGCGGTCGCGGAACGGCACGCCCTCCACGCGGTAGGGCAAGCCGGCCTCCTCCAGCGCCCAGCGCACGCGCAGGTCGCGCACGAAGCCGCGCGGCATCTGGGGGACCCAGTCGAAAGTGGTGAGTATCAGCTCGGCCATGGGGCGCCTCCATGGGTAGGTCCTGCCCACTATAGCCCCTGCGCTCAGAGCGTCACCCGGACCGGCGTGTGCCCCGTGTGGGCCAGGTACCTGAGCAGGTCCGCGTAGCGGATGCACAGGGTCTGCGAATTGACCAGCGGGTGGAACCCGACCAGGTCGTCCTGGCGGATGCCGTCGTCGAGCAGCACGGTGATGCGCTGTTCGCGGTCGTCGGCCAGGGCGAAGGGCGTGACCGAGCCGGGCGTCAGCCCCAGCATCGCCATCAGCCGCTCCTCGGAGGCGAAGGACAACCGCGTCTCGCCGAGCTGGCTCGCCAGGGCGGCCAGGTCGGCGCTCTTGAGTTCGTCGAGGATCAGCAGGTAGTGGCGGCTGCCCTTGCGGTTGCGCAGGAACAGGCACTTGACGTTCTGCCCGGGGAATTCGATGCCCGCCGCGTGGAATTCGGCGATGGTGCCGAAGGCCGGGTGTTCGACCCGCTCGAAGGCGATCTCCAGCTTGTCCAGCAGTGCATACAGCTCGTCCTCTTGCATGTCTCCAGCTCCTGAGTGGTCGGTTTTCGTAGTGGCTAGGGCGCTTCCCAGCGCGACAGGTAGGCGACCATGGCCTGCTCCGCCTCGGCGCAGATCGCCTCGCTGATATGCCCCTCGGCCATGTAGCCGTACTTCATGCAGGCGAAGGCGATCTCCACCGCGAGGGTCGCCGCGTCCGGCTGCCTCGGCAGGTCGCCGAGCACGCCCAGGGTGTGCAGGCGCTCGCGCAGCAGATTGCCGATCATCGCATCCTTCTCTTCGTGGGCCTTGCGGTCGATCGGCGTGAAATTGCCGCGCATGAGCAGGGCGCCAGCCGCGGGATGGGCATTGTAGTAGGCGGCGGCAGCGCGGATGACCTGGCCGATCGCCCCTTTCCAGTCGCCGCCGGCCGGCCAGCGCATGCCGACTATCAGCGCCCCGATGCGCGCCATCTGCAGGCTGGCCAGGTGGGCGAGCCTGCGCTTCCTCAGCTCGTACCTGGGCTACGTCCCGGCGCTGGCCCCGGAAGACTTCGACGTCTGCCCGGTGCTGCTGACGCAACCCGCCGAGGACCGCTGGACCCCGCTCGGCCTCAGCGAGCCCTTCCTCAAGCGCCTGCGGCGCATCCAGGTCACCACCCGGCTGCTGGACAACGCCGGGCACTATCCCCTGGAGGAACCGGGGCTGGGGCAAATGAACGCGGCGATCCTGGCCTTCGTCGAACAGGTCCTGGCTCGGCGGGCCGCTTGACTCCGAGCTGGCAGGCGACACCCATTTAGATCGTAAAGTTATCTAATACGGATAAATAATTCCTTTATGACCTAGTCGAAATCCCCAATCATGCCGCCTTCGGCTCGACCGCGGGCCTTCGCGAGGTCTCGCGCCCTTCCCCGCCGAGCCCACGCCAGAGGACGCCCCTTGAGCCACTGCGGAGGGCCATGACATGCATGCCGACACCATCGCCACCTGGGCCCAGGTCATCGCCCGCGCGCTGCAGGCCAGCGGGCACGATCCGCGGCCGTTGCTGCGCAGCGCCGGGATAGACCTGGCGCAGCTGCAGGATGCCAACCTGCGCATTCCCCTGGCACGCATGAGCGCCCTGTGGCAGGCGGTGGAGCGCACCACCGGCGATGCCAGCTTCGGCCTGCAGGTGGCGGCGCACAGCCTGCCCACCGATTTCCATGGCCTGTTGTTCGCCCTGCAGAGCAGCCCCACCGTGGGCGAGGCGCTGCAACGGGTGGTGCGTTTCTCGTCGGTGGTCAGCACCTCCGGCCAGGTCAGCCTGGAGCGTACGCCGGAGGCCTGCCGCCTGGTCTATCGGCGCATCGCCGGCGTGCAGGTCGAGCAGATGGCCACCGAGGCCCTGCTGGCTTCCGGGCTGCGCCATGCCGCGCCGATCTGGGGCCTGGGGGTGGTGCGCCGCGTGCACCTGGCGCGCGCCTGCCCGGCGGATGCCCAGCGCTGGGAGCACCTGTTCGGCTTCCCGTTGCGCTTCGGCGCCGAGCACAACGCCGTGGACTATGACCCGCGCCTGCTGGAGGTGCCCCTGCGCAGCGGCAACAGCGAGCTGGCGCGCACCCTCGACGGCAGCCTCAGCGACTACCTCGAACGCCTGGCACGGCACGACCTGCCGGAGCAGGTGCGGCAGTCGATCATCCGCCAGATGCCGCGTGGCGAGGTACAGCAGGCGCTGGTGGCCGAAGAGCTGGGCATGAGCGTGCGCAACCTGCACCGCCACCTGCTGCGCCACGCCACCAGCTTCAGCGAACTGCTGGAGGACACCCGGCGGCGGCTGGCCTTCGACTACCTGCGGCAATCCCGCTGCTCGGTCAGCGAGGTCTGCTACCGCCTGGGCTTCAACGAGCCCAGCAGCTTCAACCGCGCCTTCCGCCGCTGGACCGGGCAGAGCCCGGGGCAGTGGCGCCAGCGCGAACTCGGCCAGGGCGCCGTCCCGTCGCCGGCGCCGCGGACATCGGTCCTGGCGCTGGCGGTGTGAGGCGCTGTCCGCAACGGACCATGGATTGTCCGCAAAAGCCCGTCCTTGCGCGCCCGGCGCGCCTAGCATCGGCAACCAGAGGGGCATGAGCCCCCGTCAAGCCGAAACCCGCCGTGCGTGCCACGGCTCTGCTGCAAGGACAAGCCATGAGCAAGACCCTTTCCCACGCCGCCCGGGCGGGCCTGGCGTTGCATCCGTTGGCCCTGGCGCTGCTGCTGGCCGCCGGCGCCGCCCAGGCGGCCGATGAGGACACAGCCGCCGAAACCGAGCCACAAGCGCAGGCGGATACCCTGCAGAAGGTCACGGTCACCGCCCGGCGCCGCGAGGAAAACGCCCAGGACGTGCCCACGCCGATCACCACGGTCGCCGGCGAAACCCTGGAGAAGCAGCGCATCTACAAGATCCAGGACCTGCAGCAGGCGCTGCCCAGCGTCAACGTCGCCTACATCCATGCACGCCAGTCCAGCCTGGCCGTGCGCGGCATCGGCAACAACCCGGCCAGCGACGGCCTGGAAGGCTCCGCCGGCATCTACCTGGACAACGTCTACCTGGGCCGCCCGGGCATGGCGGTGTTCGACCTGATGGACATCGAGCAGCTCGACCTGCTGCGCGGCCCCCAGGGCACCCTGTTCGGCAAGAACACCACCGCCGGCGTGCTCAACATCAGCACCCGCAAGCCGACTTTCACCCCGGAAAGCAGCGTCGAGGCCTCCGGGGGCGAGAACGGCTACTTCCAGGGCAAGGGCACCTTCTCCGGGCCGCTGACCGACACCCTGGCCGGTCGCCTGTCGGTGTACCGCAGCCGCGACGACGGCTACCTGAACAACCTCGCCGACCACCGTACCCTGCTGGGCGGCGAGCGCGAGGGCGCGCGCGGCCAGTTGCTGTTCCAGCCAAACGACGACTTCAGCCTGCGCTGGATCAACGAGTACAACAGCGAGAACTCCAGCCAGGGCAGCGGCGTGATCTACGGCGCCTCCGACCTGTTCTGGAAACGCGCCAGCCTGGTCGGCGCGCACCCGGTGCTGGGCAAGTCCAACATCGACGGCCGGCAGAACGTCAGCGTGCACCAGAACGCCTCCTCGCTCGAGGCCAACTGGAAGCTGGGCGGCGGCTACACCCTGACCTCCATCAGCGCCTACCGCTACTGGCACTTCAACCCGGCCAACGACTCCGACGAGCTGGAAGTGCCGGTGATCCGCGACCTCGGCTACGAGATCCACGACCGCCAGTTCTCCCAGGAAATCCGCCTGGCCTCGCCCACCGGCGGCGCCTTCGACTACGTGCTGGGCGCCTATGCCTTCGAGCAGGACCTGAACAACCGCTACTTCGTCGACCTGGGACCGCTGGCCGACCTCAACCTGATCGGCGCCAACCTCAATGCGCTGAACAACGTCAGCAGCACCAGCAAGGGCAGGATCGAAACCGAGAGCTACGCGCTGTTCGCCCAGGGCACCTGGCACCTCACCGACAGGCTCGACTTCACCGCCGGCCTGCGCGGCACCTACGAGGAGAAGCAGGCACGGGTGCAACGCTACGCACCCGAAGGCGGCGCTGCGGTCGGCGGCCTGCCGGCGGCGGTGCGCGCAAGCCAGGCCGGCGCCTACGACTCCGGCGACCTCAGCCTGCACAACGCCGCGCCTTCGGCGCTGCTGAGCCTGAGCTACAAGTTCGACGACAACCTGCTGGGCTACGCCTCGCTGTCCCACGGCGAGAAATCCGGCGGGGTGAACCTCACGGTTGGCAGCGCCCCCAGCGCCGGGGCGGACTCCCTGCTGGTGGGCCCGGAGCGCGCCAACGACGCCGAGCTGGGCCTGAAGAGCACGCTGTTCGACCGTCGCCTGCTGCTCAACGCCAACCTGTTCTGGACCGGCATCCACGGCTACCAGGCCACCACCTACTACCAGCCGGCCGGTTCGGTCACCGGCTTCCAGGTGCTGGCCAACGCCGGCAAGCTGCGCTCGCGCGGCCTGGAGTTCGAGGCCACGGCCTTGCCGGTCCGCGGCCTGACGCTGAACTTCAACGGCTCCTACAACGACGTCAGCTACCTGTCGTTCAAGGACGCCCCCTGCCCCGCCGAGGTCAGCGCCCAGCCCGGCGCCCCGGCCACCTGCGACCTCAGCGGCGAGCGGGTGATGGGTGCCTCGAAATGGATCGCCAACCTCAACGGCGAATACAAGTGGCAGTTGGCCGACCGCTTCGAGCCCTACGTCACCGCCAGCTATGCGTACCGCTCCGAGGCCGAGGGCACCCTGGACAATTCCGACCTGTCGAAGATCCCCGGCTACGGCATCGCCAACTTCTCCGTGGGCCTGCGCCACGAGGTCGGCGACGGCCTGCTGGATGGCTCGCTGTGGATGAAGAACGCCTTCGACAAGGAGTTCTACCAGGCGGTCATCGCCTCCTCCAACGGCCTCTACGTGGGCTACCCCGGACAGCGCCGGATGGCCGGCGTGACCCTGCGCTACGACTTCTGAGGTGAACATGAGCCAAGCACAGATGCGCCTCGGCGCCTTCCTCATGGGCAGCGGCCACCACCTGGCCGCCTGGCGCCACCCCCGGGCCCCCGCCGGCGCGCTCGATTTCGCGCACTTCAGGCGCCTGGCGCAGACCGCCGAGCGCGGCCTGTTCGACGCCATCTTCTTCGCCGACAACCTGGCCCTGCTGGGCACGCCCGAACTGGCCAGCCACACCACCCACGCCGAGGTGCTCGACCCGCTGATGCTGCTGGCCGCCCTGGCCTCGGCCACCGAGCGCATCGGCCTGATCTCCACCGTCTCCACCGCCTACAACGCACCCTACCTGCTGGCCCGCCGCTTCGCCTCCCTGGACCACCTGTCCGGCGGCCGCGCCGGCTGGAACCTGGTGACTTCGGCCACCGACCAGGAGGCGCACAACTTCGGCCGCGACCAGCACTTCGACCACGCCGAGCGCTACGCCCAGGCCGAGGAATACATCGACGTGGCCCTGGGCCTGTGGGACAGCTTCACCGACGACGCCTTCCTGCGCGACAAGGCCAGCGGCCGCTACTTCGACCCGGCGAAGCTGCACATCGCCGACCACCGGGGCGAGCACTACCGCGTGCGCGGCCCGCTGAACCAGCCGCGCCCGCCCCAGGGCCACCCGGTGCTGGTGCAGGCCGGCTCCTCCGAGCCCGGCAAGGAACTGGCCGCGCGTACCGCCGAGGTGGTGTTCACCGCGCAGCAGACGCTGCAGGACGCCCAGGCCTTCTACGCCGACCTCAAGTCCCGCCTGGCCCGCTACGGCCGCGAGCCGGACGAGCTGAAGATCATGCCCGGCCTGTCGCCGGTGCTCGGCCGCACCCAGGCCGAGGCCGAAGACCTCTACGCCGAGCTGCAGGACCTGATCGAGCCCCAGCTGGGCCTCGCCCTGCTCTCCGGCATGGCCGGCGGCCTGGACCTTTCCGCCTACCCGCTGGACGGCCCGCTGCCGGAGCTGCCGCCGAGCAACGCCATGAAGAGCCGCCAGGCGCTGTTCATCGACCTGGCCCGGCGCGAGAACCTGAGCATCCGCCAGCTCTACCTGAAGGTCGCCGGCGCCCGCGGCCACTGCACGCTGGTCGGCGGCCCCAGGCAGATCGCCGACCACCTGGAGCAATGGTTCACCAGCGGCGCCGCCGACGGCTTCAACATCATGCCGCCGCTGCTGCCGGATGGCCTGGACCGTTTCGTCGAACTGGTGGTGCCGGAACTGCAGAGGCGCGGGCTGTTCCGCCGCGAATACCAGGGCCGCACGCTGCGCGAGCACCTGGGCCTGCGTAGGCCCGGGCGCGGCATGGCGCATGCTGAGTAGGGCGAATAACCGTTCGCGGTTATCCGAGGATGACGGCGGATAACGCCGTAGGCGTTATGCGCCCTACGAACTATCGCGAACGTGGGGAGTCAGGGTTCGCGAGCAAGCTCGCTCCTACGAAGAGCAAAAGCGGCTCTTGCTCTGGTTTTGGGATTTCCAGAGAAACATCCGAGCGCACCGGAACGCCCCTTCAGAAGGCCGAGCGAAACCGGCGCTCAGGAGGTCATGCGACATGGATGTCGCTAGAGCCCCGATGGGCTACAGGGACGTACCCTCGGGGCGGGCCTCCGTGGCGGGGGAATTCGCGAGGGTAGCCCGGCT
>NZ_JAZAQP010000020.1:0-110512 GCF_036231725.1 Pseudomonas sp. JH-2
CAGCCGCTGGCGCCGGGGCCGGAGCCGTGGAGCATCACCACGGTCTCGGCGCCCTCGCCCAGGTCGTTGTAGTGCAGTTGCAGGTCCAGGTCGCCTTCGCGGATGCGGGCGAAGCGGCTGCTGGCGGCTTCGCTGATGTCGATGGTCATGGGCAGGTCCTCCGGGTCAGGTAAGGGAGTGGGCGGACAGCGAGCCGAAGCCGGCGATCCATTCGGGGATCGGCCGGTAGTAGCGCTCGCGGGCCTGGTAGGGGCCGAAGGCGGACAGGGCGGCGAAGGCGGCCACCCAGGTCTTCACCTCGTGGGTGGACTTGCCGGCCAGGGCCGACAGCTCGGCGTTGCCCAGGCCGTCCAGCTCGGCGAAGCGCCGCTGCTCCAGCAGGTCGAGGAAGTGGTTGTCCCACTCGGGGTTCAGTGGGTGCAGCGAATTCGGGTCGGCGACGAAGCCTTCGGCGGCGCTGACCACCCGCTGCTGGCGGGCCTGGCGCTCGTCCGCCGGCAGGTCGCGGCCGCTGCCCATCAGGCGGTCGGCCATGCGCGCGTCGACCTTGGCCAGCTCCGGCACCGGCGGCTGGTGCGACAGCCCGCCGGAACCGAGGAACAGCACGCGCTTGCCGGTGGAGCGGGCGAAACGGCCGATGGCCTCGCCCAGCAGCCGGGCGCGCTGGAAGCCTGGCAGCGGTACCGCCACGCCGTTGATGAACACCGGGATCACCGGCTTTTCGGCGAGGCCGCCGAGCAACAGCTCCAGCGGCTGGGCGAAGCCGTGGTCGACCTGCATGCGGTAGGACACCGCGGCATCCACCCCCGCCTCCAGCACTGCCGCGGCGCAGGCCTCGGCGGTTGCGCGGGGCACGTCCAGCGGCCCGGCCAGGCTGTGGAAGTCACCGATGGCGTGGGCGGCCATGCCGATGCAGAAGGACGGCATCACGTCATAGAAGAAGCCGTTGTAGTGGTCCGGGGCGAACAGGAACACCAGTTGCGGGTCGAAGGCGGCGATGCGCGCACGAGCGGCGGCGACCACCTCGTCCACCTCGGCCAGCACCTCGGTGGCCGGGTCGACGTAGCCCACCAGCGGGGTGTGCGACAGGCAGTGCAGGTAGGCGCTCATCTCAGGCCACCCTGGACGCCAGCGGCGCCTGCTGCCGGGCCTGGGGGACGGCGGCCAGCGCGCGCAGCAGCTGGTCGCCGACCTGGCCGAGGGTCTGCGGGATGGCCACCCCGGCGACGAAGCGGTCCGGGCGCAGCAGCACGATGGAGGCCGGGTAGCGGCCGAACCACTCCTTCAGGCGGCCACTGCCGTCGCCGACGCGGATCACGCCTTCGGGCACCTTGCACCCGGCCTTGAGCTGTACGTCCGGCAGTACCTGGATGAAGCGCGTGCCCAGCGCGCGCCAGGCCTCGACCTGGGCGCTGGAGAGCCCCCAGAGCGGGTCGCTGCCCCAGGCGATGACGGCGAAGTTGCTGCCGATCACATCGTCCAGCAGCACAGTGTCGCCGGCCTCGGTACGCACCTTCGGCTGGATGAACATGCGCCCCACCGGCGAGGCCTTGCCGCCCTGCTCCGCCACCAGCGCGCCCTTGGCGTACCGCGGCATCGGCTTGAAGCGCATCTCCAGGAAGTAGCGCTTCACCGGCGGCAGGTAGTTGAGCAGCCAGGAGATACCGTCACGCAGCGCACCCTGCCAGCGCCTGGGCGGCGCCAGCACGTGGCCGGCCAGCACCGAGAGGTCGATCATCGCCTTGGCGTGGTCGCGGCGCTCCTGTTCGTAGGTGTCCAGCAGCGCCTCGCCGGCCAGGCCCTTGACCACCAGGGCCAGCTTCCAGGCCAGGTTGCTGGCGTCGCGCATGCCGCTGTTGTAACCCTGGCCCTGCCACACCGGCATGATGTGCGCGGCGTCGCCGGCGAGCAGCACGCGCTTGACGCGGAACTGCCCGGCCAGGCGTGCGTTGTGGGTGTAGACGCGCTTGCGGATCAGCTCGACGCGGTCCGGGTCGGGCAGCACCTTGGCCAGCAGCTGGCGCAGGTTTTCCGGCTTGCCCAGTTCCGCCTCAGTCTCGCCGGGCATCACCATGAACTCGAAGCGGCGCACGCCGTGGGGCAGCGCGGCGGAGACGTAGGGCCGCACCGGGTCGCAGCAGAGGTAGACGTTGGGGGTGCCCAGTGGGTCGTTGGCGACGTCGATGACGATCCACTGGTTGGGTGCGGTCTTGCCTTCGAAGGACACGCCCAGGGCGCGCCGCACCAGGCTGTTGCCGCCGTCGCAGGCTACCAGGTAGCGGGCGCGCACGGTTTCCACGCGGCCCTCCGGGGCGTTCAGGCGCAGGCTGACGCCCTCCTCGTCCTGCTGGAACTCCACCAGATCGCGGGAGAACAGCGTCTTCACGTTGGCGAAGCGCGCCAGGCCGCGATGGAGCACGGCGTCCACCTGCGGCTGGATGAAGGCGTTGCGCCGCGACCAGCCGAACTCGTCGGTCATCGGCTGGATGTCGGCGAAGCAGCGGCCCCCGGGGGTCAGGAAGCGCATCGCGTGCCAGGGCGTGGTGTGCGGCAGCACCTCGTCGACCAGGCCGATGGCCTGCACGGTGCGCAGCGATTCGTCGTCGATGCCGATGGCGCGTGGGTAGTCGATCAGCTGGTCGAGCTTCTCGAGCTGCAGCACCTGTACCCCGACCTGGCCTAGGTAGTTGGCGATGGCCAGGCCCACGGGGCCGGCGCCGAGCACCACCACGTCGGCGGTGTAGTCGGGGCTGTGAACGGGACTATTGGTGGTCATTGTCGTGTCCTCGGCACTGCCCGGCGACCGGCCCCGGAAGAATCTCGGGCAAGCCGGGGCCGTCCCCGCGCACGGGGCGCAAGGTGGTCGCTGGGGCTGTTCGGGTGGTTCGGTTCTAGCGGATGCTCGCCACGCTTCTGGACGAAGGCGCGGGGGCGGACGGGAAGGACGCCACCGGCGGGAGGCTCGGCGAGGTCCGGAAGGCGGCCGTCAGGCGCGGCCGCTCGGAAGCGGATGCAGGCAGGTACGCATGGCTCATGGCTCTATCCCCTGGAAGGGCGTTTATCGTTGTTGCGGCGAGTATAGGAACGGCCAATTCTGTCCTACAATGAAAAACAGCCTCCCTGTGCACCTGGTGCACATCATTGTTTTAAAAGAATTTTAATGAATAAAGACCGGGATTCGGACTACAAGACGGTGCGCGGCCTGAGCCGCGGCCTGGCCCTGCTCAATGCCCTGAACCGCCTCGACGGCGGCGCCAGCCCGACGCGCCTGGCCGAACTCACCGGCCTGCACCGCACCACCGTGCGGCGCCTGCTGGAAACCCTGCAGGACGAGGGCTACGTGCGCCGCAGCGAGTCCGACGACAGCTTCCGCCTGAGCATGAAGGTGCGCGAGCTGAGCGAGGGCTTCCGCGACGAGCAGTGGATCTCCGCCCTCGCCGCGCCGCTACTGGCGGACCTGCTGCAGGAGGTGGTGTGGCCGACCGACATCTGCACCCTGGACGTGGACGCCATGGTGGTGCGCGAGACCACCCACCGCTTCAGCCGCCTGTCCTTCCACCGCTCCATGGTCGGCCGCCGCCTGCCGCTGCTGCAGACCGCCACCGGCCTGGCCTACCTGGCCTTCTGCGAAGACGCCGAGCGCGAGCAGATCCTCGCCCTGCTGGCCCGCCGCGAAGAGCCGGAGTACCGCCTGGCGCGCGATCCGCTGGCGCTGGACAACCTGCTGCGCAAGGTCCGCCACCGCGGCTATGGCGAGAACTTCATGGCCTGGAACCAGGAGGAGAAGATCGCCTCCATCGCCATTCCGCTGCATGCCGGCGAACGCCTGATCGGCTGCCTGAACCTGGTCTACGTGGCCAAGGCGATGAGCATCGAGCAGGCGGCCGAGCGGTATCTGCCGGCATTGCGACGCACGGCGGCGAGGATCAGCGAGCGGATGCTGGAGGGCGATGCGTTGGCTTAACTCGCGGACCTCTATCCAGTTGGTGTGGTGCGGAACCGCGAAGCTCCCGGGTTCCCCGATTGGATTCACCGGCCACGCCGGACGCCCCGATGGCACGGTCAACGGCGGATAACCGCGAACGGTTATGCGCCCTACGAATTTGCCGGCTGACGCTGCGTTATCCGTGCACGCCGAACGACTCCCTCTCCCTTCAGGGAGAGGGCTGGGGAGAGGGGACGGACTTCGCTCACGCACCTCTGCCAACCCTGACGCCGCCCCCCTCCCTAACCCTCCCCCGCAAGCGGGAGAGGGAACCGTTCGGCGTGATGCGAAACCGCGAAGCTCCCGGGCTCCCCGTAGGGCACCGGCCACGCCGGACACCCCGGTGGCACGGTCGACGGCGGATAACCGCGAACGGTTATCCGCCCTACGAGTTTGCCGGCTGACGCTGCGTTATCCGTGCACGCCGAACGGCTCCCTCTCCCTTCAGGGAGAGGGCTGGGGAGAGGGGGCGGACGTCGCTCTGACACCTCTGCCAAACCCTGACTCCGCTCCCCCTCCCTAACCCTCCCCCGCAAGCGGGAGAGGGAACCGTTCGGCGTGATGCGAAACCGCCAAGCTCCCGGGCTCCCCGTAGGGCGCATAACGCCTACGGCGTTATCCGCCGAATCGCGGACAGAGTCCGCTCCTACGGTTCCAGGCAGCACGGCCGTAGGAGCGGACTCCGTCCGCGATTGGATTCACCGGCCACGCCGGACACCCCGGTGGCACGGTCGACGGCGGATAACCGCGAACGGTTATGCGCCCTACGAATTTGCCGGCTGACGCTGCGTTATCCGTGCACGCCGAACGGCCCCCTCTCCCTTCAGGGAGAGGGCTGGGGAGAGGGGACGGACTTCGCTCTGACACCTCTGCCAAACCCTGACTCCGCTCCCCCTCCCTAACCCTCCCCCGCAAGCGGGAGAGGGAACCGTTCGGCGTGATGCGAAACCGCCAAGCTCCCGGGCTCCCCGTAGGGACCGGTCAGCGCCGCCAGGCACACCCCAGCGCGCTCAGCGCCAGCACCGCCGCGGCCCCGGCGTAGGCCCAGAACGCCGGCACCACCGGCAGCAGCACGCCGGCCAGCATGGGCCCCAGGCCCGCGCCTATGTCGCGCCAGACGGCGTTGCCGGCCAGGGCCTGGATGCGGTTCTGCGGGTTGCGCTGGGCCACCAGGGTCATCACCAGTGGCAGCTGCAGGGCGCGCAGCAGCAGGACCAGGAAGGCGCCGACGAACAGCCAGTGGCTGCCGAAGATCAGCAGCGCCACCGAGGTCGCCAGGGACAGCGTCACCAGCATGCGCAGCGCGCCGAAGTGGTCGGCCAGGCGCCCGCCGAAGGGGCTGAAGAGCATCTCGCTGAGGTAGCGCACCGCCATCAGGATGCCCGCCACCAGCACGCCGGTGCCGCCCAGGTGGCTTTCCGCGTAGAGCGACAGGCCGAAGATGAACAGGCCGTCGAGGGTCACGCCCTCGATGAAGGACCAGGTGGCGATGCTGTCCGGCAGGCGCAGGCGGCGCCCGGTCGGGGTCGGCAGGTCGTGGCCCTGGTTCGGCAGCGAGCGGGCGCGCCACAGGCCCAGCAGCGCGCTGGCGAAGAGCACGAAGAACACGCTGCGCGGCCCCCAGGCCTGGGCCATCAGCGCCGCCAGCGGCAAGGCCAGCATCGGCCCGATGGAGATGGTCGCCCGCGAGCGCCCGGCACGGCGCGCGGCGCCCTGGGCCTCGGCGGTGGCCAGGGTCTGGGTGCTGAGGTTGAAGCTGGCGTAGCTCAGGCCCCACATCAGGCGCAGCACCAGCAGCGCGGCGACCCCGGAGAGCGTTGCATAACCCAGCGCGCAGAGCGCCGAGGCGCAGGCCGCCAGGCTGCAGGTGGCGCGGTCGCCGTGGCGGGCGTAGAAGCGCACCACCCAGCCGTAGCCGACGATGCGCACCAGGCGGTTGGCCGCCAGCAGGATGCCCGCCTGGGCCAGGCTGACGCCGAAGTCGGCGGCGTACATCGGCAGCAGCAGGTAGAGCACCACGTCGCCGGGCAGGCACAGGCCCAGGACCTGCGCGGCGCGGCGGGAAGCGTTATCGGCGCGGCGCAGGCGTGGCTGCGCCAGGTCTGATGACATGGTCCCTCCCGGACGACAAGGCAAGCGCGCACCTTACCCGATGCGCACCCGCCTGCCGAGCGGGAAGTGCCAGGCTCAGCCGGCGGCGGTCGCCTGGGGTTGGCCCTGGGCTGCGGTTGCCGGGCGCTCCAGGCCGATGAAGCGCATCACCCGCTCGCCGCATTCGCCGTTGCGGATGGCCGCCGGCGCCGCGTCCACCTGCACCTGGCCGTTCTCCATGAAGATCACCCGGTCGGAGATCGACAGGGCGAAATCCATCTCGTGGGTGACGATAACCATGGTCATGCCCTCCTTCGCCAGGTCGCGGATGACGTTGAGCACGTCGCCCACCAGCTCCGGGTCCAGCGCCGAAGTCGGTTCGTCGAACAGCATGATGTCCGGCTCCATGGCCAGCGCGCGGGCGATGGCCACGCGCTGCTGCTGGCCGCCGGAGAGCTGGTGCGGGTACTTGTGCGCGTGGGCCAGCAGGCCGACCTTGTCGAGCAGCGCCAGGGCCCGCTGCTCGCACAGCTCGCGGCCGTCCAGGCCATGGAAGCGCGGCGCCAGGGTGACGTTGTCGAGGATGGTCCGGTGCGGGAACAGGTTGAAGCCCTGGAACACCATGCCGATGTGCCGCACGCCGCGGCGCAGGCGCAGCGGGTCGGGCTGGCCGGCCTTGATGTAGGACTCGCCGAACAGCACGATCTCGCCGCCGTCGATGCCCTCCAGGCCGTTCACGGTGCGGATCAGCGAGGTCTTGCCGGAGCCCGAGGGGCCGATGATCGACACCACTTCGCCGCCGGCCACCTGGAGGAACACGCCCTTGAGCACCTGGTGGCTGCCGTAGCTCTTGCGGATGTCGCGCAGGTGCAGCGCCGGCGGGGTACCCGGTGCGGGGGCCTCGCGGCGCGCCGCCACGGGCGCGGGCAGGCTGCGGCGCAGCCCGTCGACGCTGGCCTCGCCGAGGGTTTCCGGCTTGCGCGCGTTGAGGTCCAGGCGGTGCTCCAGGTACTGCAGCAGCCAGCCGAACAGGGTGACGATCAGCACGTAGTAGATGGCCACCGCCGAGAGGGTTTCCATCACCAGGAAGTTCTGCGCGTAGAGCTTCTGCCCGACCATCAGCAGTTCGGTGAGGGAGATCACCGAGACCAGCGAGGTCAGCTTGACCACGGTGACGTACTCGTTGATCAGCGTCGGCAAGGCGATGCGGAAGGCCTGGGGAATGACTATCAGCCGCTGGATGCCGAAGGCGCCGACGGCCAGGGCGCGGCCGGCCTCCTTCTGCCCCTTGCTCACCGAGAGCAGGCCGCCGCGGTGGATCTCGGCCATGTACGCGGCCTCGGTCAGCACCAGGGCCAGCAGGCCGGAGATGAACGGGTTGGACAGCAGCGCGCCGCTGGCCGGGAACAGCTGCGGCAGGTTGTAGACGAACACCACCAGCACCAGCAGCGGCACACTGCGGAAGAACCAGATGTACAGCCCCGCCGGCACCCGCAGCCAGCGCGATTCGGAGAGCTTGGCGCTGGCCAGGAGGAAGCCCAGGAACATGCCGATCAGCCAGGCCAGGGCGCTCAGCTCGACCACAGTGACGCAGGCCTTCCAGAAATCCGGCAGGGAGAACAGCGAGAAGAAATAGGACCAGTCGAACTGCATGGGCACCTCGGCGGACGGGCCTGGCGCCAGGCCCGTCTCTCATGTTGCGTTGAAACGGTTACTCGGCCGCGGCTTCTTCCAGGGCGTACTTCTTCAGGATGGCGGCGAACTCGCCGCTGGCCTTGGTCTTCTGGAAGGCCACCTTCAGCGCGTCGTACAGTTCCTGGTTGCCCTTCTTCACGTACATGCCCAGGGTCTGCTTGTAGATCAGCTCCTTGGAGGTGACCACCACGCGGCCCTTGGAGCGCTCGGCGATCATGTGCGCGGCCCCGGAAATCTCCACCTGGGCCTGCACGTGCCTGGACAGCAGGGCCTGGGTCACTTCCGGCGCGGACGGGTACTCGCTGACGCTGATGGCGCCCTTGCCGTTGGGCTCGCAGTAGGACTTGGACAGTTCGGCGAACTTGGCCACCCAGGTGGTGCCCTGCTCCAGGCCGACCTTCAGCCCGCAGAGGTCCTCGGGTTTCTCCGGCTTCAGCTCGCTGCCGGCCGGCACCATGATCGCCGCGCCGGTCTGCGCGTAAGGGATGGCCAAGGCCTGGGCGGTGCGCTCGGGGGTGATGTACATGCCCGAGATCACCGCGTCGAAGTGCCCGGCGTTGAGGCCGAGGATCAGCCCGGAGAACTTGGTGTTCAGGTAGCTGGGCTGCAGGTCCATGTGCCGCGCCAGGGCCGCGGCCAGCTCGGGGTCGGAACCCACCACCTTGTCGCCGTCGTAGGACTCGAACGGCGGGTAGGTGATTTCCATGCCAATCTTCAACTGGCCCGGGGTGGCGGTGACGGCGGCGGCGTTCTGCGCGCCGCCCAGCAGGGCCGCGCCGAGCACGCCGGCGGCCAGGAGAGTGCGGGTGGTCTTGTGCATCGTGATTGCTCCAGGTCGAGAGTGAACGCGCAGTTCAGGAAGGCTGCGTCTGTTTTTTCAGGTGGCCGAAGCTGGACGGCTTGCGCGCCCGCTCCGGCAGTTTCAGTTCGCCGTCGGCGACCTTGCGCCGCAGGTAGCTGTAGGTCTGCAGCGCCTGGCTCCACATGTGCTCGCCGATGGCGATGGTCTCGTAGGCCTGGCCGCCGTCGTCGAACTGCGGCAGCGGGCGGATCTGCGTGTGGTAGTCGCAGGCGTAGAACAGCGGGAAGGAGTAGCGCTCCTCGCGCACGGTACGCACGCGGTGGGCGGTGGCGACGAAGGCGCCGTTGGTCATCACCTCCAGCATGTCGCCGATGTTCACCACGAAGGCGCCCGGCACCGGCGGCGCGTCGATCCACTCGCCGTCCTCGTTCAGCACCTCCAGGCCCGGTTCGGTGGCGTGGAGGATGGTGAAGCACTCGTAGTCGGTGTGCGCGCCTATGCCCGGGGCGTCCTGGGCCTCGCCGTCGAACGGGTAGTGGATCAGCCGCAGCTTGGACGGCGGGCGGCTCACCAGCGGGTCGAAGTAGCCCTCCTCCAGGCCCAGGGCCAGGGCGAAGCCGTCGAACAGCTTGCGGCCCAGGGCGAACACCGCCTGGTAGTAGGCGCGCACCCGGGCCTCGAAACCGGGTACCTCGGGCCAGCGGTTGGGCCCCAGCAGCGGCGTGCCGGCCAGCACCAGGGGGTCGTCGGCAGGCACCTCGTAGCCGACGTCGAAGGCTTCCTTGTGGTCGGGCTTGCCCTTGGAATACACCTCCTCGCCTTCCGGGACGAAGCCCTTGTGGCTTTCCGAGGCGCCGATGTAGTGGCGCATCTTGGCCGCCAGCGGCTGGGCGAAGTAGTCCCGCGCCGCCGCCTGCAGGCCCTCGACCAGCGCCGGGTCGAGGCCGTGGTTGCGGATGTACAGGAAGCCCACCTCGCGGGCCGCCTTGCCCAGCTCGGCGGCGACCGCCAGGCGGTCTTCCAGGCGCGCGCTGAACAGCCCGCCGATGTCGACCACGGGGATGGAAGTGAAGGCCTTGCTTGCATGCTCCTGCATGGGTCGTGCTCCGGCTCAGGTTTCGAGGAAGGTCTGGAAATGCCGGCGTTCTTCCGTGGCCATCCAGCGGTTGAGGTCCCACAGGTCGGCGACCGGCGCGCCGGTGAAGGGAAGCCGATGCAAATACCCGTCCGGGCCGAACTCCGGGGTCAGGGTGGTCACGGCCTGGCCACGCGCCTGCTGGGCGCGCCACACGGCCTCCCAGTGGCGCTGGTGGAAGGCCAGCGCGGCGGCGTATTCCGGCGCGCCCGGGTGCGGCGCCTGCGGGCCCTGGTCGTAGCCCACGCGTGCCTGGATGTGGTGCACGCGCTCGACGAAGGGGCCCAGGTCGTCGGCGGCGTCGTCCAGCAGGCGCTCGCAGACCACCACCCAGTGGCTGATGTCGCTGGTGAAACGCAGTTCGGGCAGCTGGCGGATCAGCTCCAGGGTCACCCAGGGGCTGTACAGCGAGCGGGCACGGTGGGTCTCGAAGCAGCAGGTCAGGTCCTGGGTAGCGGCCAGTTCCAGGGCGCGGCCGAAAAAGTCCACCTGCGCCGCCAGCGGCCAGCGGTCGTTGCCGCCGAGCACGTTGACGAAGCGTGGCGCCAGCTCGGCGGCCAGGCCCAGCTTGCGCTGCAGGTCGTCGAGGTGGACCTGCGGGCTGGCGGCCTGGTCGGGCAGCACGTCGTGGGCGGTGAACAGGGTGCAGATGTAGGGCACGCCCTCCTCCACCAGCAGCCGCGCGTAGTCGGCGCGGGTGGCGGGGTCCAGGGGCAACCGTGCCTCCAGGCCGTCGAAACCGGCCTCGCGCAGTTCGGCGATGGCCTGCGGCCAGCCATGGGCGTAGCCCCACAGGGTGCGGAAGATCTCGAGTCGCATGGACGAACTCCGGGCAGGATGAGCCGCGCCGTCGGGCACGGCGAAAGTCACGGCGCGGCTCAGCGCGGCATGGCGGGAATCGGCGGAATGGCGGCGGGCGTCCGGCCGCGGCTGGGCGGGGACGAGGGGAAACGGGGGATGAGCGCAAGCATGGACACGGTGGTATTCCTCTGACAGACCGGCAGCATTGACGGGCTGGTACCCGCCGATTGTTGTTTTGCGCCGGGCGTGGCGCCGGGCGTGCTTGGGCAGTAAGGAACAGCGTGGCGCGCGGATGTTGTGAGGGCTCCGCTGCGCCGACGCCAGGGCTGGTGTGGCCTGGCGCCGGTGCAGTTGTCGCAGGTAGGCGGCGGGGGAAAAATAGCCGGCGGCAAATAATCAGTTCAGGAATTCCTGAACTATCCCGCCGCCGGGGGATGCGCGGCGGCGGGCCTTGCTCAGTAGCTGTAGGTCAGCGTCAGCATCAGGTTGCGCGGTTCGCCGTAGATACCGTAGTAGGACGAGGGCACGCGGGCGAAGTAGTGACGGTCGAAGGCATTGTTCAGCGCCAGGCTGGTGTCCAGGTGGCTGTTCACCTGGTAGCCCAGCAGCGCGTCGTAGACCGCATAGCCGCCTTGCGCCTCGGCGCCGCGGTCGGTCGGGCTGTACGCCCGCAGGCCGCCGCCGACGCGCCAGTCGGCCAGGGTGCCGCCCTGGAAGCGATAGGTGTTCCACAGCTTGAGGCTGTGCTTGGGTTCCTCGCTGTCGTAGACCTTGCCTTCGTTGTCCGGGTCGGACAGGTAGCGGTTGAGCAGGAAGCTGTAGCCGGCGTAGAGGTCCCAACCCGGCAGCGGGCTGCCGCTGATCTCGGCTTCCCAGCCGCGGCTCTCGATCTTCCCGGCGTTGACGTAGAAGCCGGCGTTGTCCGGGTCGGCCACCGCGCGGTTCTCGTCGCGCAGCAGGAAGGCCGCCAGGTTGGCGTTCAGCGCGCCGTTCAGGTAGCTGCCCTTCAGCCCCACCTCGTACTGCTTGCTCTTGCGCGGGTCGAGCAGCTTGCCGCTGGCGCTGTTCTGCGTCTGCGGGGTGAAGCCGCTGCTGTAGCTGACATAGCTGGACAGCTCCGGAGTCAGCTCGTAGATCAACCCGGCATAGGGCGTGTACTTGTGGTTGACGCTGGGCGAGCGCACCCAGGGGCCGGATTCCGGCAGCACGTCGCTCTGCTCGGTGCCGTACCAGCTCAGCCGCGAGCCGAGCACCAGGGTCAGCGGGTCGAGCAGCTTCAGCCGCATCTGGCCGTAGACGCCGCCCTGGGTCTGGCGGGTGTCGTGGCCCGAGTCGAAGGCCAGGTCCGGCCTGGGCAGCACCGGGGCGAACACGTCCTGGTTGCCGACGTCTTCCCAGGCCGACAGCGAGCGGTCCTTGAACAGCGCGTAGTTGGCGCCCAGCAGCAACTGGTGGGTGCGGCCGAAGGCGTCGAAATCGCCGTTGAGGTTGCTGTCCAGGCTGTACCAGTCGTAGTCGTCGTGTTGGCGCTGGTTGGTGAAGTCGCCCTGGTTGGTCGCCGGGTCGACGCCGCCGCCGAGGTAGGCGTACAGCGAGCTGCTGTCCAGGCCGCGGTAGTTGAAGGTGGTCTTCGAGGTCCAGGCGTTGGCGAAGGCGTGGCTCAGCTCGGCGTGGCACTCCTTCATGTACAGGTAGCTCTGGTTCCACCTGGCGCCATAGAACTGCGAGCGCGGCGCCTTGAGGAAGCTGCCGTCGTAGTACACCGACTGGCCGTAGTCGAAGGGCCCGATGTCGGTCTTCTGGTAGCTGGCCGACAGGCTCAGCAAGGTGTCCGGGTCCAGGTCGAGGTCGAGTGCGCCATAGACCATGCCCAGCCCGGAGTGGCCCTGGTCGTAGAAGTAGTCGCGGTCCTGGGCGGCCACCACCAGGCGGCCGCGCACGTGCTTCTGCTCGTCCAGCGGCCCGGTGACGTCGATGTCGCCGTGGTAGTTGTCCCAGGTGCCGGCGCGCAGGTGGCCGGTCAGGGCGAACGCGTCGCGCGGGCGCTTGCGCAGCAGGTCGACGCTGCCGCCCGGTTCGCCGGAGCCCTGCAGCAGGCCGCTGGGGCCACGCATCACCTCCACCCGGTCGTACATCGCCAGGTCGAACTGCTGCTGGTACTGCAGGCTGCTGTCCGAGGGCACGCCGTCGTACATGACCGCCGCCGGGAAGCCGCGCGACTGGAAGTAGGCGGTGCCGTCGCCGTAGTCGATGGCGGTGATGCCGGTGGTGTCGCGCAGGGCATCGGCCACCGTGAGCATGTTCTGGTCGTCCATGCGCTTGCGGGTGACCACGCTGACCGACTGCGGGATGTCCTTCTGGCTCAGCTGGCCCTTGCCGATGGTCAGCAGCGGCGTGGTGTAGGAGTCGCGGTCCTCGGTGTCCGGGCTCAGGCTGTTGCCGGTGACGGTGGTGGCGTCCAGCGAATAGACGTCGTCGTTCACCAGCGCGTAGTGCCCGGGCGACACCTCGCTGGCCTTGAGTCCGCTGCCGGCGAGCAGCGCGGCGAAGCCCTGGTCGACCGCGTAGCGGCCGCGCAACCCGGCGCTGCGCTTGCCGGCCGTGCGCGCGGCGTCGAACGACAGCACCACGCCGGACTCGGCGGCGAAGCGCGCCAGCACCTCGCCCAGCGGCCCGCCGCCCAGGGCGTACTCGTGCAGGGCCGCCTGCCCTGCCGGCGCGGCCAGCGCCGGCAGCGCGCCCAGGCTCATGCCCAGGGCCAGCGCCAGGGCGCTCAGGCCGCCGCCCAGTGCCTTGCCCCGCCCTGCCCGGGCCTGTTCGTTGATCCGCTTGTTCATCTCTGGACTCCCCCGATGGTGAGCGGCAAATGCCGCGAATTCGGGTAGGAGTCGGATGAGCGAATGAGAATCGACAATGCTCGCCGAATTTTTTCACCGGGCGTCGCCTCAGGCCGGCAGCACCCGCACCCAGTAGTCGGTGAAGCGCCGCAGGCGCACCGGCAGCGCCTGCGCCACCGCCTGCAGCGCCTGCTCCGGCTCGTCCAGCGGGTAAGCCCCGGACAGGCGCAGGCCGGCCACTGCCGGGTCGCAGCCGAGCACCCCGGGGCGGTAGCGACCGAGCTCGGCGAGCAAGGCATCCAGGCGCCAGGCGTCCGCCACCAGCCAGCCGTCGGCCCAACTGGCGGCGCCCGCCACGGCCCTTTCCGTCTGCCCCAGGTGCGCGGCGCCGAAGCGCAGTTGCTGGCCGGCCTGGACGATGCGCTGCTGCCCCGGCAAGGCGAACGGCTGCACCGCCACCGCATCCTGCAGCACCGTCAGGCGCGTGCAGCCCGCCTCCTGGCGCACGCAGAAGCGCGTCCCCAGGGCATGCAGGCGGCCCTCGGCGCTGTCCAGCAGGAACGGCCGGCTGTCGTGGGCGGTTTCGATCAGCACCGCGCCCTTGCGCAGCAACACCAGCCGTTGACCGGCATCGAAGCGCAGGTCGACGGCGCTGGCGGTGTCGAGGGTCAGGCGGCTGCCATCGGCCAGGCGGACCTTGCGCCGCTCGCCGATGCCGGTGCGGTAGTCGGCAAGCCAGGCGGCCTGGCTGCCGTAGCGATAGCCTCCGCCGGCCAGCGCCGCGCTGCCGGCGAGCAGCAGCGCGCCCTTGAGCAGGCTGCGCCGCGGCAGTCCGCGCGGCTGGCTGAGGGTGTCGTAGGCAAGGTTGCCGGAAACCCCGCGCAACTGCGCCTGCAGCGCCTCGACGCGCTGCCAGGCCCAGCGGTGCCCGGGGCTCTGCGCGCACCAGCGCTGCCAGGCCTGGTGCTGGCTGTCGCCGGCATCCTCGGCGCACAGCCGGGCATGCCAGCGCGCCGCCTCGCCGAGCAGCGCGCGCTGTTGCCGCGGGTCGGCGGGCATCACAGGCCGGCGTCCAGGGCGAACAGCAGGCAGGCTTCGGTGGCGCTGGCCACGTACTTGGTCACCGAGCTGACCGAGACGCCCAGGCGCTCGGCGATCTCGACGTACTTCAGGCCCTGCAGCTGCGACAGCAGGAACGCCTGCTTGGCCCACTGGCCCAGGCCATCGAGCATGGCGTCCAGCGCCAGCAGGGTTTCCAGCATGATCTGCCGTTCCTCGGGCGACAGCTCCCCAGCCTCCGGGCGCTGCGCCAGGCCTTCGAGGAAGGCGCGCTCCAGGCTCTGCCGGCGGAAGTGGTCGACCATCACCCGCTTGGCCACGGTCACCAGGTAGTGGCGCGGCTCACGCAGTTGTTCCATGGGCTGCGGGCGCGCCGCGCACAGCAACCGCAAGAAAGTGTCCTGGGCCATGTCCGCGGCCTGCTGCGAGCAGCCCAGGCGGCGGCGCAGCCAGCCGCTAAGCCAGCCGTGATGGGCGAGGTACAGACCGTGGAAGCTGTCGGCAGAGGGGCTGGCGGGCATGTGGGGGAATCATTGCCAAATGTTAATAATTCCCATTCTATGGATGCGCCACGGCGCCGGCAAGCCGTGCCGGGTGCCGCGGGTTCGGGCGACACCTATCCGCAGGGCGCACTCAGCCCATCCCCTGCTCGTACACCGCCAGGTGCACGAAGGCCGCCTGCAGCAGCGGCAGGTCCAGCCCGGCCGCCTGGCCGCGGCCCAGCAGGTCGCCGATGATCTGCTCGGCCTCCACCGGGCGGCCGCCGACCAGGTCGCGGTACATGGACGAAGTCTGTGGCGAGCCATGCAGGGTGAGTTGCCGGCGCGCCTCGGCAAGGAAGGCTTCGCGCGGTTCCAGGCCCACCGCGCGGACCACCGCCACCACCTCGTCCAGCAGGCGGTTGACGAAGGCCTCGCCCTGGGGCGCGGCGACCACCGAGCCGATGTTGCCGCGTATCAGGCAGGTGATGCCGCCCAGGGACGCCAGCAGCACCCATTTCTCCCACATCTCGCGGTGGATGTCGGCGCTCAGGCGGGCGTCGAAGCCGGCGTCCTGCAGCAGCGCGTCCAGGCGCAGGATGCGCTCGCTGCGGGTGCCGTCCATCTCGCCGTAGGACAGTTCGTTGAGGGTGCCGTACTGGACGATGCGGCCGCGCTCGTCCAGGGTGCTGGCGATCTTGCAGACGCCGCCCAGCAGCGGCCCGCGGCCGAAGTGCTCGACGATGGCGTCGACCTGGTGCATGCCGTTGAGCACCGGCAGGATCATGCTGCCCGGCCCCACCGCCGGGGCGATGTCGCGCAACGCCGCTTCCAGGGCGTAGGCCTTCACCGTCAGCAGGATGAGGTCGTAGGGCCCGTCCAGCTGCTCGGCGCCGACCAGTTGCGGCGTCAGCGCGAAGTCACCGTGGGGGCTGAGCACCTGCAGGCCTTCCTGCTGCAGCTGGTGCGCCCGCCCGGCGCGCACCAGGAAGGTCACGTCGCGCCCGGCCCGGGCCAGGCACGCCCCGAAGAAACCGCCCGTGGAACCCGCCCCGACTACCAGAATACGCATGGCCCGCCCTCCTCGGCTGCCCGGCGCACTGGCGCCGGCCCATTGCCTGTATATAGACGCAGCGCCGGCAAAATGCACTGGCTAGCCCAGGCGCCGGCGGTACAGGCTGCGCGCCAGGGCGTCGAGGGCGAAGCCCAGGGCGCCGATCAGCAGGACCATGGCCATCAGCTCCGAGTAGGCCAGGCGGTCGCGGGTGTCGAGGATGTAGTAGCCCAGCCCGGCGCTGACGCCGAGCATCTCGCAGGGCACCAGGACGATCCAGAGGATGCCGATGGCCAGGCGCACGCCGGTCAGCACGTGGCCCAGCACGCCGGGCAGGATCACCTTGCGCAGGGTCTCCCAGGGCGTGGCGCTGAGGCTGCGCGACAGCTGCAGCCAGCGCGGGTCGAGCTGGCGCACGCCGGCGGCGGTGTTGAGCAGGATCGGCCAGACCGCGGCGAAGGCCAGCAGGAAGTAGATCGGCTGGTCGCCCACGCCCATCAGCATCACTGCGATGGGCATCCACGACAGCGGCGAGATCATCCGCAGGAACTGGAAGGCCGGCGTGGTCGCCGCCTCCAGGTGCCGCGAGGCGCCCACCAGCAGGCCCAGGGGCACGCCCACCGCCAGCGCCAGGAGCAGCCCCAGCAGCACACGCCTGAGGCTCACCAGCACGTGCTCGTACAGTTCCGCGCGGCCCAGCAGCTCGCCCAGGCTGGCGAAGGTGGCCCCGGGCGCGAACAACTGCCCCAGGCCGTCGCCGCCGAACAGGCGCACGCCGGTCCACCACAGGCCGAGCAGCGCCAGCAGCCCGGCCAGGCCCAGCAGCCAGTGGCGGCGGCCGGACAGTACGGCAGGGCTCACGTGGTGATCTCCTCGCTGCGCTCGAAGCTGTCGGGAATGCCGAAGGCGGCCAGGCCGCCGACCTGGGCCAGGGCGTTGCGCACGAAGCGGTCGTCCACCAGGTCCCTGGCGGTCTGCGCCGGGTCCAGCGCGGCGAGGAAGCCCTTGTCGCCCTGGATCAGGGTGTCCTTCAGGCGCTTCACCAGTTCCTCGGTGTAGCTGGGGAAGGGATATGGCTGGAAGTCGATGCGCTCCTCGTGCCAGTCGGCATGGCGGATGGCGCCGTCGGCCAGGTATTTCTCACGTTCGCTCGGAGCCGGGGCCAGGACCCGCCCGAGCACTTCCGGCGCGTGCGGGGTGTAGCGGTTGGCGCCGTCCCTGGACAGCAGCTTGGCCGCCTCGGCGCGGTTGTCGCGGGTCCACAGTTGGGCCTTGACGATGGCGTTGACCACCTTCTGCGACCACTCCGGGCGGCCGTTCAGGTCGTGCTCGTGCATGAACACCACGCAGCAGGCGTGGTTGCGCCAGACGTCGCCGGTGAAGCGCTGGATGCGCCCGACCTTGAGGTTCTCCGCCAGGGCGTTGAACGGCTCGGCGACTATGTAGCCGGCGATGCGCTTGCTGGCCAGGGCCGGCGGCATGTCCGAGGGCGGCAGCACCACCAGGTTGACCTCGTTGGCGGCGAGCGGGGCGTTGGCCGGCTTGCTCACCGCCACCAGGCCGTTGTCGCGCAGCAGTTGCTGCAGCACCACGTTGTGGATCGAGTACCAGAACGGGATGGCCAGGCTGCGCCCGCCCAGCTGCTTCACCTCGCTGATGTCCGGCGCCACGGTCAGGCCGGAGCCGCCGACGTGGTTCCAGGCCACCACCCTGGCCGGCACCTTGCTGCCGTAGCGGGCCCAGACGGTCATCGGCGAGAGCAGGTGGATGACGTTGACCTGCCCGGAGATGAACGCCTCGATCACCTGCGCCCAGCTGCGCAGCAGCACCGGGCGCTCGGCCTTGATGCCCTCGGCCTCGAACAGGCCGTTGGCGTGGGCCACCAGCAGCGGCGTGGCGTCGGTGATCGGCAGGTAGCCGATGCGCACCGGGGCGTCCGGTTCGCTGGCGGCACGGGCGCGCAGGCTGGTCAGCAGCGGCAGTGCGCCGGCCGCGGTGAGCAGCGCACCGAGTTTCAGAATGTCACGTCGAGAATGAGTGGGATCGTCCAGGCACATGGGCAGCCTCCGGCGCAGTCGTGGGGTTCGCGTGGGGTCGGCTCGCCCGCCGTAGGGTTCTGAGGATCTCGACCCGCAGCGCGCCCAGTTCCTCGACCAGCTCCGCACGCGGGTGCGGCAGGTCGATGCGCCATTCGCCCAACGTCCGCGCCGGGGTGTCGCCCAGTAGCAGGATGCGTTCGGAGAGCAGCAGGGCCTCGTCGATGTCGTGGGTGATCAGCACCGCGGCGGTGCGCCGCTCGCCAATCACCCGCAGCAGCAGTTGCTGCATGTCGGCGCGGGTCACTTCGTCCAGCGCGCCGAAGGGTTCGTCCAGCAGCAGCACCTGGGGCTGCCGCGCCAGGCAGCGGGCCAGCGCGGTGCGCTGCGCCATGCCGCCGGAAAGCTGCGCCGGCGCCAGGTGCCGCGCGTGCTGCAGGCCGACGTCGGCGATCGCCTGGTCGACGCGCTGGTGCAGGCTGGCCTTGTCCAGCTTCGGCTGGCGGGCGAAGTCGAGGCCGAAGGCGACGTTCTTCTCCAGGCTCAGCCAGGGCAGCAGGCTCGGGTCCTGGAAGGCCACGGCGACCCGCGGGTGCGGGCCGTCGATGGCCTCGCCGAGCAGATGCACGCTGCCCGCCGCCGGCTTCTGCAGCCCGGCCAGCACCCGCAGCAGGCTGGACTTGCCGACGCCGCTGGGGCCGAGGATGGACACCACCTCCCCCGGCGCCAGGCTCAGCTCGAAGCCTTCCAGCACGCTGCGCCAGGCCTTGCCCTCGGGGTAGCCGAGGGCGACGCCGGCGGCCTGCAGCAACACCTCGCTCATGCCCGCGCCTCCTGGCGCTGCAGCTCGGCGCGCAGTTGCACCAGGCTGGGCGTGACGATGGGCACGAAGGCCGATTCGCGCCAGCGGCGGGCGAAGGCCGCGCCGTGCTGGCTGAGGTAGGCCTTGCCGCCGCTGGCCTGCAGCTCCAGCTGCACCGCCGCCGCGGCGCCTTCGGCCAGGCCGATGCGGATGCGGAACAGGCGCGCCGGCTCGCTGCCGAACTCGCCGCTGGCAAGGCCGGCGCGCAGGCGCTCGACCAGGGCTTCCAGCTCGCCGCGCAGGCGTTCCTCCTCCTCGCGCAGCACCGAACGGCTGCCGCCCAGGTGCTCGCGCACCGCCTCCAGCGCCCGGCGCGTGAGGCCGATGGTCATGGCGCACTGCAGGCCGAGGAAGGCCGGGCGCACCTGCGGCAGGTAGCGCCGGGCGTCGTCGTGCAGCAGCCACTCGCGGGGCAGCTGCACCGCGCTGAAGTCCAGGGCGGCGGTGTTGCTCGACTGCAGGCCGAGCAGCCGCAGGTCGTCGGAGCGGCTCAGGCCGGCGCTGCCCGAGGGAATGGCCGCCACCAGCGGCGCCGCGCCCTCGCGCTCGATGGCCGCGGCCACCACGAAGTGGCCCTTGCGCAGGTTGGTCACCCAGGGCAGGCGGCCATCCAGGCTCCAGCCATCGTCGGCGGCGGGGCTGGCCTTCACCTGCAGGCTCTCGATGCCGGAAAGGAACTTCATCGCGTTGGACAGCCCGGTGGCCCCGGCCAGGCGGCCGTCCAGCAGCTCGCCGAGCAGGCGCTCGCCCAGCTCGCGGTTGGGGCTCTGCAGCAGGTATTCGATGAAGGCGCGCTGCCCCCAGAAGACGAAGGCGGCGGTCAGCGAATGGCCGGCCACCGCGGCGATGGCCTCCACCGCGTCGAGCAGGCTGCCGCCGGCGCCGCCGAGCGCCTCGGGCACGCCTATGCCGAACAGCCCGGCGCCGGCCAGTTGCGGCAGCACCGACTGCGGGTCGGCCTGGCCGAGGTCGAGGGCCTCGGCCTGGGCATCGAGCCAGCGGCTCAGGGTCGGATCGAGCATGGTCGCTCTCCTATCGGCGGGCGGCACGACAGCCGCCCGGTCATGGGAAACTCAGGCCTTTTCCCAGCGGTACTTGCCCAGTTCGGGGTTGAGCGGCGTCTGCGCCAGCACGTTGGCGAAGTTGCACAGGGTCGCCAGGCTGATGCCCAGCAGCACCTCCAGGGCGTTGCCGTCGCTGAAGCCGGCGGCGCGGAAGGCCGCAAGGCCGGCGTCGCTGACCGCGCCGCGCGTGGCGATGGCCTCGCGGGCGAAGGCGGCCAGGGCCTCCAGGCGCGCGTCCGGCAACTCGCGTTGTTCGCGCAGGGCGGCTATCACTTCCTCGGGGAGCCTGGCCTTGTTGGCCGCCACCGCGGTATGCCCGGCCACGCAGAAATCGCAGCCGTGGGTGGTGGCGGCGATCAGCTGGACCACCTCGCGCTCGGCCAGGCCCAGCTCGGCCTTGGCGTTGAGGCCGGAGACGGTCACGTAGGTCTCCAGCGCCGCCGGGGCGTTGGCCAGCACGCCGAGCAGGTTGGGAATGAAGCCGGAGTTCTTCAGCGCGTTCTCGAGGAACGGCCGGGCCGCTTCCGGGGCGCTGTCGAGGGTCTGGATGGGCAGGCGGGACATGGTTCGACTCCGTGTACGGTAGGTGTCGAAAAAGTCTGTTGGTAATAAGAAAACCGTTCAATATTCTAAAGTCGCTATCACTTGCTCCAGAGTCTTTTCGTTAGATGATTTCGTCGAGCCCCCTTGTCGATTGGTTATTAGACAGCCTGGAACTGGACGCCAGCCTGTTCCACGTGGGCCGCTACTGCGGCGGCTGGCACGCGTCCACCCAGGGCCTGGCCAGGGCCAGCTTCCACCTGGTGGTGCAGGGCCACTGCTGGCTGCACCTGGAGGGCGAGGCGCCGGTGCGCCTGGACGGCGGAGATGCCGTCTTCCTGCTGCGCGACCTGGCCTACCGGCTGTCCGACGCCGCCAGCGCCGAGGCCGCCGCCTGCCAGCCGCGCCAGGCCATGACCGCCCTGGAGCTGCAGGCCGAGGACGGCGTCGGGCTGGTCTGCGGCTTCTTCCATTTCCACTCGGGGCTCTCCGCGCTGATCATCGACGCCCTGCCCGCCTACCTGGTGCTGCGCGCCGACGAGCCCTCGCAACGCGCCGCGCGCAGCCTGTTCGAGCTCATCCTGGAGGAATGCGCGCGCCAGCCGGCGCCCTCGCAGCAGCTGCTGGAGCGCCTGAGCCACCTGCTGTTCCTCTACGTGCTGCGCCAGCAGGTGCTGGACAACCCCGGCCTCGGCGGCCTGGTGGCCCTGGCCCGGCAGCCGCAGTTCGCCGGCCTGCTGGAAAGGATGATCGAGCAGCCGCAGTTGCCCTGGACACTGGAGGACATGGCAGCCTGCGCCGGGCTGTCGCGCTCGGCCTTCTTCAAGCGCTTCAACGAAACCTGCGGGCAGTCCCCCGGCCAGGTGCTGCTGGCCCTGCGCATGGGCCAGGCCTGCCGCCTGCTCAAGGCCGACCAGAGCGTGGCCGAGGTGGCCGCGGCGGTCGGCTACCAGTCGGTGGCGGCCTTCACCCGCGCCTTCCACAAGAGCACCGGGCAGCAGCCGGGGGCGTACCGGCGCAGCCGCGATCAGGGCAGCCGCCGCTGAGGGGCCGCCACTGGCGGGGCCAGGGCGTCCCGCATGGTACGCAGTTTCAGGCAGGTTTCCCGGTACTCGGCCTGCGGCTCCGAGGCGGCGACTATCCCGCAGCCCGCGAACAGGTGCGCCCTGTCGCCCCGCAGCAGGGCCGAGCGCAGCGCCACGCAGAACTCGGCGTCGCCCGCGGCATCCAGCCAGCCCACCGGCGCGGCGTACCAGCCACGGTCCATGCCCTCGTGGCGGCGGATGTAGTCCAGCGCCGCCTCGCGCGGCAGGCCGCCCACCGCCGGGGTGGGGTGCAGCGCCGCCACCAGGTCGAGGATATCCACCCCCGCACGCAGCCGCCCACGCACGGGGGTCAGCAGGTGTTGCACCCGCGCCAGGCGATGCAGGCGCGGCAACGCCTCGATGTCCAGCCGTTCGCAGTAGGGCGCCAGGGCTTCGCGCAGGCACTCGACGACCAGTGCATGCTCGTGGCGGTCCTTGGCGCTGTTCAGCAGCGCGGTGCCCAGGCGCGCGTCTTCCTGGGGCGTTGCCCCGCGCGCCAGGGTGCCGGCCAGCGCCACGGTGTCCAGTTCGCCCCCGGCGACCCGCAGCAGGCGCTCCGGGGTCGCCCCGAGGAAGCAGGCGCCGCCACGGTCGAAGGCGAACAGGCAGGCCGTGGGGCCGGCCTGGGCCAGGCGCTCCAGCACCTGGCCACAGGGGAAGCCGCCCACCGCCTGCAGGCATACTTCGCGAGCCAGCACCACCTTGCGCAGCCCACCCTGGGCGATATGCGCCACTGCCGCCGCCACCCGCGCCTGCCAGTCACGGGCGTCCAGCGTCTCGCGCGCCACCGGGGCTTGCGCCAGGGCGGGACAGCGCGGCCGGTGGAGGTAGCGGGCGAGCAAGGTGCTCCATTCGGCGCGTAGCTCACGGACCGCGGCATCGACGTCGGCATCCGGCTCCAGCCAGCGGCTGAAGGACAGGAAGGAGCGCCCTGCCCGGCGCAGGTAGAGGATGCGCGGCAACACCAGCGAGGTGGCGGCGAAGGCGCGCCAGTGTGGCGCCGTCGGCGCCTGGGCGTCGAAGGCGAAGCCACCGCACAGGCGCGGCGGGCACGGCCCGCGCCAGGCCATGCGGGCCAACAGCTCGCGCCAGATGTCGGCGCTGGCGGCGAAGCGCCCGGCCGCCGGCGGGCTGACTTCCTGGGTACAACCGAAGCCGGCCATGGCTTCGGTGCCCTCTTCCGCCCGCCACAGCAGGCTCTGGCCGAATACCTGGCGGTTGGCGGCGAACAGCCGCATGGCGTCGAGTTCCGCACAGGCCGTGGTGCCGACCGCCAGTACCGGCCGCCCCTGCTCGCGGGCCTGGCGCGCGGCCGCCGCGAAGGCCGCTCGCAGTTCGTCGAAGGTATCCGCGTTCATGCCTGCCCGTCCTCCTCCAGGCCGTTCCGACGGCGCCAGTGGCGTACCTGCTGGTCGATGTTCCACTGGATGATCTGGGCATACAGCGGGCCGACGAACGCCGGGTCCAGCCCGGCGGCGCGGGCCCAGGCGCGGCGTTCGGGCAGCATCGCGGCGACCCGCTGCGGCGCGGTGATGCTCGCCTCGTCCGGCTTGAAGCGGGCCGCCGCCTTGACGTAGGCCAGGCGCCGGCCGAGGGCGGCGATGATCTCGCGGTCCAGGCTGTCGATACCCAGGCGCACGTCGTCGAGGCTGGCGCATTGTTCCGGGGTCTTCATTGCGTTCGCTCCTTGCGATGGGTTCAGGGCCACAGTTGCCAGGCCGGCTCGCGGTAGCTGGCAAGCCAGCCGCCTATGTGTTCGAGCACGGCGCGGCGCTGCGCGCGCAGGTAGGAATGGCCACCGGCGAAACGCCGCACGTCCAGCCCGCAACGGCTGGCGGCGGCCCAGGCCAGGGCCTCGTCGTCGTTCACTTCCCCGTCGTCCTCGCCCAGCAACAGCGAGACCGGGCAGTCCAGTGGCTCGACACGCTCGCGCCGGTAGCGCTCGATCAGCCGGTAGTCGGCCCGCAGCGCCGGCAGGAACAGCTCGCGCACGGCCGGATCGTCCAGCGCCGAGGGCGCGCCATCGGACTGTCGGCACACGTCCGCCAGCAACGCCGCGTCCGTCTGCAGGTGCAGGCTGCCGCCGCGCTGGCGATGGGGCGGCGGGTGGGCGGAGACGAACAGGTGCAGGGGCGCCCGGCCGCGCGCCTGCAGGGCCAGGGCGACCTCGTACGCCAGGGCCGCGCCCATGCTGTGGCCGAACAGGGCCAGCGGGCGCTCGTCGAGGCCGGCGCAGGCATCGGCTATGCATGCGGCCATGGCCTCCAGGCTGGTTGCCATCGCCTCGCCGTGGCGTTCCTCGCGCCCCGGGTACCGGGCGGCCAGCAGCTCCACATCCGGCTCCAGGTGCCTGCGCCAATCGCGGAAGAAGCTCGCGCCGCCGCCGGCATGGGGCAGGCACAGCAGGCGGAAGCCGGGGTTCGGCAGCCCGGGGAAACGGCGCAGCCAGGGACTTTCCGTTACCTGTCTCATAGCGCGCCCTCCTCCACCGGGCAGGCCCCCGCGGCGGCCTCGCCCTGGCCCAGCCGCAGTTCGGGCAGCCAGGCCCGCAGCCGTTCCAGGCACTCGCCCGGCGGCAGCACCTCGGCGGCGAAGTGCAGCCCCGTCGGCAAGCGCTCCAGGCACTCCACGGCAAAGGCCGCCGTCGCGGCCGTCAGGCGCGAGCCGTCACCACCGCGCAACCAGGCGCTGCGCTGCACGTCACCCTCGCCACTGCGCCCTCGCAGCTCCACGGCCAGCACCTGGTAGGGCGTGCGTCCGGCGGCATCCAGGCGGCTGGCGGCGACCAGCCCGGCGATCGCTCCGGCCCTGTCCTCCCCCGGCCCGCCGCGGCCCTGGATACGCCGCAGGCAGGCCAGCAGCTGGCCGTCCTCGAACAGGTTGAAGGCGCAGCCGCTGGCCACGCCCAGCGCGGCGAACAGCCGCCGGCCCTCCGCGCCCAGGTAGGGCATGGCCAGCAACTCCCGGTTGCCGAGCCAGGGTCGCCGCAGCGCCTCGGCGGGCGCGCCGTTCCAGGCGATCGCGCGGCCATCGCGCCAGGCCTGCCGGGCCCGGCCGAAGCCATGGGCGGGGTCGAGGCTGAGCAGGAAGTCTTCGGCAGCGCTGGCGGAAAACACCCCCAGGCCACCGGCATAGCAGCGCATCTCGTCGATCCGCTGCAGGCCGGCGGCCAGGTAGCGCGGCAGCAACCCGGACAGCCCCGGCAGCATGCCGGCCGAGAGCAGCGCCCGGCGGCCTTCGGGAACCCGGCCAGCGAGGCGCTGCCAGAGCGGGTCGTCACCCCCGACGTCCAGGTAGTCGGCGCCTGCCGCCAGGGCCACCTGCGCCACCCGGTCGAGCACCCGGTAACTCGGGCCCGCGCAGTTGAGCACCAGGCGGCAGCCGTCGACGAAGCCACGCAGCGCGCCCTCGTCGTTCAGGTTCAGGGCATGCGCCTGCACATCGCCCTGTTCGGCGGCCAGGCGCTGCAACACCCGCAGGTCGCGCCCGCCGATGCGCAACGGGTGCCGCGACCGCAGCAGGCGGACGACTTCACGGCCGACGCTGCCGCTGGCGCCCAGCAGGCCTATGGGGTCGCCATTCATGCCAGTGCCTCCTGCCGTTGGCCGCAGGCCCGCGCCACCGCCTGGACGTGGGGCGCCTGCATGCAGCTGAAGTGGTCGCCGGGCACGTCGACCACCTGCAGGCGGCCCAGGCACAGCCCGCGCCAGTAGGCGCTCATGTCGCGGTGCATGCCCGGCAGCACCTGCACTTCGCCGGTCTGGCGGACGAACAGCATGTCGCCGTCGTAGGGCGTGGCCTGGTGCAGCGCCACCGCCGCCAGGCTGTGGCGCAACACGCGCAGTTGCTCGCCGAGCCAGTCCAGGTCGCTGAATTGCGAGCCGGCATGGCGCATGGCCTGGGCGATGGCCTGCAGGCGCTGCCCGGGCGAGCGCGCGGCCAGCCGGCGCATAGCCGCCAGGGCGTCGCGGGTCTGCGGGCGCTCCTCCAGTTCCTGCCATACGCCCCGCGTCACCCGCCCCGGGGTGCGCTGCAGGGCCTCGGCGATGGCCTGCTCCAGGCCGACCTCGTCCATCGGGTAGCCCAGCTCGCGGGGGTCGGCCTGCATGACCCGGGCGAACACGTATTCGGCCAACAGGTCGTCTTCGATCAGGAAAGGCACGCGGTAACTGCTGATCACCGTCAGCGCCTCGACCGCCACGCCCCGCGCCTTCAGGCAGGCCGCCAGCTCGCTGGCCAGCAGGCCGCCCAGGCAATAGCCGACAATGCTCAGGCTACGGTATCCGGCGGCTTCCAGGGTGGCGGCGTAGCTTTCGGCCAGGCGGCGGATGGCCTGCTCCGGCGCCAGCGCCAGGTAGGCGGCCACGTCGGCCAGCACCAGGCCGTCGGCGCCGCCTTCCAGGGCAGCGAACAGCGCACGGTAGGGCGCCAGGGTGCCGCTGCCATCGTGGACGAAGATGCGCTTGTGGCCTTCCCCCTGTTCGCGGATCGACACCAGGGGCGAACCCGGCCGCGCCGCATCGCTGGCGCGGACGAAGTCGGCCAGCGCCGCCACCGTCGGCTGGTTGATCAATTGGCGCAGCAACTGGTCCCACTGCACGCTGCGCAGCTGCGGCAGGCGCTCGCGCAGGCGGCCGACCACCTGGGCCACCAGCAGCGAGTCGCCGCCCAGTTCGAAGAAGCCCTGCTCGCGCCCCACCGCCGGCACCCGCAGGGTTTCCCGCCAGACCTCGGCGATGGCCCGCTCCAGTTCGTCCCGCGGCGGCTCGCCGGTGGCGGTCGAGCGTTCGGCGCCCTGGGCGCGCAGCGTGGCCAGGGCCTGCCGGTCGACCTTGCCGTTGGCGGTCAGGGGCAGCTCGTCGAGCACCAGCATTTCCGCCGGCAGCATGTACTCCGGCAGGCGCCTCGCCAGGTGGGTGCGCAGGGCGGCTGGCTCCAGGCTCTGGCGGTCGGCCTTGAAGCGGGCGATGAACAGGTGCTGGCCGATGCAGGACATGGCCTCCCCGGCCTCCGGCAGGCATAGCGGCGCTTCGGCCCCGGCCTCGGCCAGCAGGGCCTGCCATTGCTCGCGGCGCAGGAAGGTGGTGTCCAGCTCGCGGCGCAGGTCCTCGAATTCGGTGAGGCCTTCCTTGAACTCCATGGACGCCATGATCTGGTAGGTGTCGCGGGTGGCCTCGATGAACACCAGCCAGCCACCGGGCGCCAGCATCCGCCGCAGGCGCGCCAGCACCCGGCCGGCATCGCGGGCGTTGTGCAGCACGTTGGCGCAGAGGATCACGTCCAGCGAGTTGTCGGCGACGCCCTGGCGCCAGGGCTCCTGGTTGAGGTCGAACAGGCCGTAGCGCACCCAGGGGTAGTCGGCGAAGCGTTCGCGGGCCTCGTTGAGGAAATACTGCGAGAGGTCGGTGAACTGGTAGTCCACCGGCAGCCCCGCCAGCGCCGGGATCAGGTCGCAGCTGGTGCCGCCGACGCCGGCGCCTATCTCCAGAAGGCGCAGCGGCCGTTCGGCGTCGAAGTCGGCGGCGATGCGGCGCAGCGCGGCGCACACCGCTCGGTTCAGGTACTGGCTGATGAGATTGCGCCGGTAGGCGCCGTCGGCCACCTCGGTGCGCCCTTCGGGGAACAGCAGGTGCAGCGGGTCGAGACGGTCGCTCATCAGCTCGGGCAAGCGCTCCTGGCTCTCGCGCAGGTAGCGCAGCACCTCGGCGCCCCAGCCCACCCGGGGCTCCAGTTCGCCGATGCGCGCCCAGGCCTGGCGCAACCCGGCGTCCGGCGCCTGCAGCCCGTGGTAGCCGCCACGCGCCTCGTCGAAGGCCAGCAACCCCTCCTCCACCAGGGCTCGCAACCAACGCCGGATCAGCCGCTGGTTGCGCGGCGCCACTTCACAGGCCCGGTAGATGTCGTCCAGCGAATGCCCCCGTACGCTCTCGTCGAACAGCCCCGGCCGTTTCAGCGCGGCGGCCATGGCCAGCAGCGCGGCGCGTTCGACCTGCTCCGACATCTCGCGGATCTCGCACGGGTCCAGGCCGCCGCTGACGCCCTGCCCCGCCGCCCGCGCCTGCTCGGCCAGGCCCTCGGGCCAGGGCGCGGGCGCCGCGGGCTCCGCACGGAGGAAGGCCACCAGGCGCCGCTCCAGGGCATCCTCGCCCTGGGCCACGACCACCGCGGATTGCACGCCCGGGTGCTCGAGCAGTGCGCTCTCCACCTCGGCCAGTTCGATGCGGTGGCCGCGCACCTTCACCTGGAAGTCCTCGCGACCGAGGAACTCGATGCTGCCGTCCGCCAGGTAGCGCCCCAGGTCGCCGGTGCGGTATAGCCGCTCGCCGCTGACGGGGTGGCGGATGAAGCGCTCCGCGGTCTTCTGCGCATCGCCCAGGTAGCCCAGGGCCAGGCCGTCGCCGGCGATGTAGAGTTCGCCGGCCACGCCGTCCGGGCGGTCGCGCAGGCGCTCGTCGAGCACATGGAAGCGCTGGTTGGCCAGCGGCCGGCCGTAGGGAACGCTGCGCCAGTGCGGCGGCACCTCGTCCAGTGGCTGGATGATCGACCAGATCGCCGCCTCGGTGGCGCCGCCCAGGCCCACCAGGCGCAGGCGCGGCAGCGACGCGGCGCTCTCCGCCGCCAGGTTGAGCGGAATCCAGTCGCCGGAGAGCAGCGCCAGGCGCAAGCGCTGCGGGGCCGCCCCGGGTTCCGAGCGCAGGTAGTGCAGGAGCATCTGCAGTTGCGCCGGCACCGAGTTCCACAGGGTCACGCCCTGCTCGCGGGCGCAGGCCGCCCAGTGGGAGGGGTCGTTGCGCCGCCGGGCATCCGGCAGCACCAGCGTGGCGCCGGCGGCCAGCGCGCCGAAGATGTCGTAGACCGACAGGTCGAAGCCCAGGCTGGCCAGGCCGAGGATGCGGTCGTCGGCATCGACCTGGAAGCGCTCGTTGATGTCCGCCAGGGTGTTCAGCGCCGCCCGGTGGCTGATCATCACCCCCTTGGGCGTGCCGGTGGAGCCGGAGGTGTAGATCACGTACGCCAGTTCGTCCGGCCCCGCCGCAGCGGCCGGCAATGGCGCACCGGCATACGGCTGCAGGCGGTCCACGGCGAGCGTCTGGACGATCCGCGCCGGCCAGGCCAGGTGCCCTTCCAGCGCCGAGTGGGTGGCCACCCGCCACACCCCGGCGTTCTCCAGGATCAGCTCGCGGCGCGCTTCGGGCTGGCTGGTGTCCAGCGGCAGGTAGGCGGCGCCGGCGCGCAGGATGCCGAGCACGGCGACCACCTGCTCGATGCCCTTGTCCATGCACACCGCGACCCGCTCGCCGGGCTGGCAGCCGGCGTCGAGCAAGGCGGCGGCCACCGCCTCGGCGCGCGCGACCAGCTCGGCGAAGTCCAGCCGCCGATCGCCCTGCACCAGCGCCGGGTGTCGGGGCGCCAGGCGCGCCCGGGCGAACACCGGCTCGTGCAACAGGCCCTCGGGCAGCGGCGCATCGGTCTGGTTGGCCAGCTCGCGGGCCAGGCGCTGGGTGGCGGGCAGCTCCAGGCAGTCGTCCAGCGCCCAGGCCGAGGGTTCGCGCGCCAGGCGCAGCAACAGGGCGCAGAAGGCATCGAACATGGCGCGCAGCACGGGTTCGGCAAAGGCGCCTTCGCGGTAGTCCCAGTTCACCCAGAGGCCGCCGTCGCGCTCGGAGACCTGGCAGTCGATCAGCACCTGGGGCGTCTGGCTGATGCCATGGACCAGCTCGGCGCCGGGCATGAAGGGGCCTCGGCCGGCCTCGCCGCCGGCGCCCAGGGTGCTGGTGAAGGCGTAGGGCAGCAGCGCGGCATCGCGGCCCCGGCGACGCGCCAGTTCGCGCAGTACCTCGATGCCGGAGAACAGCCGGTGGTCCATGTCCTCCCACAGGCGCGCCTGCAGTTGCGCGGCGCGCTCGGCGAAGCTGCCGCCCTGGCGGGTGTCCACCTGCAGCACCTCCACCGAGCTGAAGTCCCCCACCAGGCGTTCCACCTGCGGGTGCAGCGCCAGGCGGTTGAGCAGCGTCAGGCTCAGGCAGAAGTCGCCGCGCCGGCTCCAGCGCCCCAGGGTTTCCGCATAGGCGGCGAGCACCGCGGCGGAGACGCCGATGCCGGCGCCGGCGGCGTTGAGGCCGAGGGCCCGGTAATCGCGCTCGTCCACCTGCAAAGCCAGGCGGCGGAAGCGCGCCCCCGGCTGCGCGTCGGCCAGTGGCAGCTCGGGCGCGCCGGGCAGGCCGTCGATGCGGGCCAGCCAGTAGCCGCGGTCGCGACCGTAGCGCGGCCCCTCGCGCAGCCGACGCTCGGCCAGCACGTAGTCGCGGAAGCTGATCCGCGGCGGCTCCGCCAGGGGCTGGCCGTGGTACAGCCGGTGCAGCTCGCCGAGCAGCATGCGCACGCTCTGGTAGTCGCACACCAGCAGGTCCACCGACAGGTGCAGGCGGTCGCCGTCGGCGCCGCGGCTGACGCACAGTTCCACCAGCGGCCAGCACTCGGGGCCGGCGCGGCGCAGCTCCATGCGCTCGCGCAGCTCGGCCAACCGCTGGCCCTCGGCATCCCGCAGGTGCTCCTGCAGCCGGTAGTACGGCACCTCGGCCAGGATGCGCTGGTGGCCCTCGGTGCTGACCACCGCGCGGAGCATGGGATGGCGCTCGATCAGCTGGTTCCAGGCCCGCTCCAGGCGCGCCACCTCCAGGCCGGGGAAGGAGAACTCCAGGTAGCCGTGGCAGGCGACCCCGCCATGGGCGAAGGCGGTGCTGCGGCCGAGCAGATAGGCGGCCTGCACGTCGGTCAGCGGGAAGGGCTCCCCCTGCTCCGCCGGGTCGCCCTGCAGGGCCTGCTCGCGCTCCGTCGCCAACTTGCCCAGCAGTTCGTCGCGGGCCTCGCGCAGGCGTTGCAGCAGAGCCTCGTCCAGGGCCCCGGCCGGCGCCCGGTAGCGCAGCAGGCCGTTCTCTTCCCACAGCTCGACGCCCAGCTCGTCCAGTTCATTGCGCAGTTCATGGATGTTCATAGTGCCCCCTCCTGCAACGGGTTGGCGGACGCCTGCCGCTGCGCCTGCCGGGCCGCCACCAGGGCGGCCTGGGTGGCGACGCTGGCGGCGCCGAAGAAGTCCTTGAGCGTCAGTTCCACGCCGAATCCGCTGGCCAGGCGCTCGATCAGCCGGGTGGCCAGCAGGCTGTTGCCGCCGAGGGCGAAGAAGCCCTGGTGGCGGCCGACCCACGGCACCTCCAGGAGCGCGCGCCAGTGGCGGGCGACCTCGGCCTCCAGTTCGCCGAGCGGCTCCTCTTCCGCCGCCGGGGCGCTGCCCTGCAACTGCTCCTGCAGCAGCCAGGCCAGGGCCTTGCGGTCCACCTTGCCGTTGCCGCTCAGGGGCAGCCGCGGCAGCGCGAGGATGCGCTCGGGCAGCATGTGCGCAGGCAACCAGTCGCCGGCCCAGTCACGCAGCTGCGCTTGCTGCGGCGTCTCGCGGCCGCCAGCGGGCACCACCGCTGCGACCAGGCTGGCCCGTGCGCCGGGCAACACCAGGGCCACGGCACGCGCCAGCGCCGGATGGCGCTCGAGGGCGGCCTCGACCTCGGCGAGTTCGACGCGGTGGCCGCGCAGCTTCACCTGCTGGTCGACGCGGCCGAGGAACTCCAGGGTGCCGTCGGGCCAGTAGCGGCCCAGGTCGCCGGTGCGGTACCAGCGTTCACCGTCGTGCTCGACGAAGCGCTGGAGGGTCAGCGCCGGTTGCCCGCGATAGCCCAGGGCGACGCCGGCGCCGCCGATCCACAGCTCGCCGGCGACCCAGTCCGGGCAATCCCGGCCGAGGCCGTCGACCACCCGGTAGCGCTGGTTGTCCAGTGGCCGCCCATAAGGGATCGAACGCCACTGCGGCTGCACCTCCCCGACTTCCTGGAAATTCGACCAGACCGCCGCCTCGGTAGCCCCGCCCAGGGCCACGAAGCGGCAGCCGGGGGCGACCTGGCGCAGGCGCGGCGGCAGGTCCAGGCCGATCCAGTCGCCGGAGACCAGGGCCAGGCGCAGGCCGCCCAGCCCGAGGCCGCCACGGTTGCGCAGCAGCAGCATGTCGAGCAATGCCGGCACCGAGTTCCACAGGGTGACGCCGTGCCGGCGCAGCAGTTGCAGCCAGTGCGTGGGCTCCTTGCGCAGGGCCTCGTCCGGAAGCACCAGGGTGCCGCCGACGCCGAGCACGGCGAAGAGGTCGAACACCGAGAGGTCGAAGTCCAGGGCCGAGACGCCGAGCAGGCGGTCGCCGGCCGTCAGCCGGTAGCGCCGGCGCAGGGCATCCAGGGTGTTCAGCGCGGCGCCGTGGGCGACCTCGACGCCCTTGGGCTCGCCGCTGCTGCCGGAAGTGAAGATCACGTAGGCGGTGGCCGACGGCTCCAGCGGCAAGGGCTTGGCCAGGGGTTCGAAGACCTGGCTGTCGGCCAGCTCGCGCACCACCGTGGCGGCCGGCCAGGTGCCCTGCCCGGCCCGCTCGGCGTCGGTCAGCACCAGGCGCGCCCCGGCCTGGCGCAGGATGGCCGCGCGCCGCGCCGGCGGCTGCTCGATCCCCACCGGGACGTAGCACGCACCGGCGGCAAGCACGCCCAGCACGGCGATCACCTGGCCCGCCCCCTTGGGCAGCGTGATGGCCACGCCGTCGCCGGCCGCCACGCCCCATTCGCGCAGCGCTGCGGCCAGGCGCAGGGCAGCTTCGGCCAGTTCGGCGTAGCTGTACTGGCGTTCCTGCTCGTCGTGGGCCACCAGGGCCAAGTCATGGGGGTTGTTCCGCGCCTGGGCGAAGAAGCCCTGGTGCAGCACGCCGGGCTCCAGGTCCGCGCGGGTGTCGTTGACCTGGTAGCGCACCTGCGCTTGCGCCGCAGGCAGTTCCAGCGATACGGGTTGGCCCCAGTCCTGCTCGGGCAAGCCCTCTATCAGGCGCTCATAGGCGGCGAACATGGCTTCCAGCAGGCCGTCGGGAAACAGCCCGTCGACCGCGTCCCAGTTCAGCAGCAGGCCCTCCTCCAGCGGGTAGGTCTGGTGGTCGAGCCAGACCTGGGGCGTCTGCGACAGCGCCCAGCCGGGACGGCCGAGGGTTTCGCGGCAACGCGCGTCCACCAGCGGCTCGCCGAGGTTGCAGGCGAACACCACGGGGGCGCCCAGGCCTTCGCCGTCCTGGCGCTGGGCCAGCTCGCGCAGCACCTCCATGCCCGACCAGGCCGCGTGGCCCAGGTCCCGGTGCAGTTGCGCCTGTAGGGCGGCGGCCTGCTCGGCGAAGCTGCCCGCGCGGGAAAGGTCCACCTCCAGCAGCACCAGGTTGGAGAAGTCCGCGACCATGTGCGCCACGCCGCTGTCCAGCGGCTGGCGATCGAACAACGGCAGGTTGAGGACGAAGCGCTGGCTGGCGCTCCAGCGCGCCAGGACCTGGGCGTAGGCGCAGGCCAGCACGCTGGCGAGTGTCAGGCCATGTGCCCGGGCGCGGGCTTCCAGGCGCGCCAGGCGCGGCCTCTCGAGCAGCAGCTGGAGGCGGCGGAAACGCGGCCGGCCGAGACGCTCCGGGGCCTCGGCCAGGGGGAGCTGCGGCGGGCCGGGCAGGCTGTCCAGGCGGGTGCGCCAGTAGTCGCGGGCGCTCGCCAGTTGCGGCAGGCGCAATTCGCGCTGGGCGGCCAGGTAGGTCGGGAAATCCATGCCCAACGCCGGCAGCGTTCCGCCCTCGCCACGATAGAAGGCTGCCAGGTCGCGCAGCAGGATGGCGAAGCTGAGCACGTCGGCTACCAGCAGGTCCAGGTTCAGATGCAGCCGGCTGCGGCCATCGGGCAGCAGGCTCAGTTGCAGGTCGAAGACCTGCCCGGCGGCGACGTCCAGGCAGCGCTGCGACAGTGCCTCGCGCAGTTGCGCCAGGCGCGCCTCGCGTTCGGCCCCGGCAAGGCGGCGCAGGTCGTGCACGCGCAGGCCGGCCCAGGCCGGCTCGCTGCGGATGCGCTGGCGGCCGTCGGCCAGGAACTGCGCGCGCAGCATGGCGTGCCGCTGGCAGAGCGCGCGCACGGCGCTTTCCAGGCGCGGCGGGTCGAGTTCGCCGCCGTCCAGTTCCTGGTACAGCTGACAGGCCACCCCGCCGAGGCTGCGCTGCTCGTCGCGGCCCAGCCAGTAGGCCTGCTGCAGGGGCGTCAGTTCGAAGCCATCGCCGACCGCGGGCGTGGCCGGCTCCGCCGCGGCCACCACGCCGGCGCGCTCGGCGAACAGGCGCAGCCAGGCCTGCAGGGTCGGTCGCTCCATCAGCTCGGCGAAGCCGACCCGCACGCCATGGCGGGCCAGTAGCGTGGGCAGGCGCATGAGGTTGATGGAATCCAGGCCCTGGTCGATCAGCGACAGTTGCGCGTCGATGGCCGCGGCGTCGCAGCCCAGGGCCGGCGCGAGCCAGTCGCGCAGGCTGTGTGGATCGGTGCCGGCGAGGTCGTCGCCGGGGTGCGCCCGGGGTGAATGAGCGCATGCCAGTGCTGGGTTATCGTTCATGCTGGGCAGTCCTTGCGGAAGCGGGGTGGATGGGGCCACGCAGACGCCAGCGGTTGACCGCCTCGCGCTCGTGGAACAGTTCCCGGTAGCGGCCCGGCTGGGCCAGAAGCTGACGGTGGGTGCCGCGCTGCACCAGGCGGCCCTGGTCGAGCACGAGGATCTGTGCGGCCTGTTCGGCCAGGCTCGGCCGGTGGGTGGCCAGCAGCAGCGTGTGGCGGCCGGCGAGGCCGAGCAGCAGGCGGTTGATGCGCGCCTCGCTGGCCGGGTCCAGGGCTGCGGTGGGTTCGTCCAGCAGCAGCACGGGGGCGCCCTTGAGCAGCAGGCGGGCCAGGGCCAGGCGTTGCCGTTCGCCACCGGACAGGCCGTTCCCGGCCTCGCCCAGGGGGCTGCGCCAGCCTTCGGCCAGGCGCCTGGCGAGGCTTTCCAGGCCGCAGGCGCGGGCCATCGACAGCAGCGTCGCGTCGCTGGCCGCGGGGTCGCCCAGGCGCAGGTTGTCCAGCAGGCTGCCGGGCAACGGGGCGCAGTCCTGGGGCAGCAACGCCAGGCTGCGGTCGCGCTCGGCGGCAGCGATCTCGCGCAGGTCGACGCCCCCCAGCAGCACCTGGCCTTCGTCCGGGTCGGCACAGCGCGCCAGCAGACGCAGCAGGCTCGACTTGCCGGCCCCCGAGGCGCCCACCAGCAGGTTGAGCGAGCCGGGCGCCAGGTCGAACTCGATGCCGCAGAGCACCCGGCGACCCTGGCGCACCAGGCCCAGGCCGCGCGCCTGCAGGCGGTGGTCGGCCGGAAGCCGCGGCCGGGCGGGCTCGGGCAGCGGCGCCACCTGCAGTACCTGGCGTAGCTGGCGCAGGCCATGGCGGGTCTGGCGCAAGGTGGCGCCCAGGTTGACCAGGGTGCCCATGGGTTCCACCAGGCAGGTCGCCAGCAGCCCCAGGGCGAGGAACTCCGTGGCCGCCAGGTGCCCGCCGAGCACCGCATGCAGCCCGCCCAGCAGCAACAGCGTGTACAGCGCCTGCAGCGCGCCGGCCAGGCCCAGCGCCGCCGGGAAGGTGCGCCAGTGGGCTCGGCGCTGGGCGCGGCGCTGTTCGTCGAGGGCCCTTTCGAGCAGTTCGAAGCCGGCCTCGGTACGCCCGCTGACCCGCAGCAGCGCCTGCTGGCGGACGAACTCCAGGACCCGCGCCGCGGCCTCGGTGCTCGCCCGCTCGCTGCCCTCCTCGGCCTCGCCGCCCCAGCGCACGCCCCAGCGGTAGAACAGCCACAGCGGCAGTGCCGCCGCCAGCCCCGCCAGGGCCAGTTGCGGCATCTGCAAAGCCAGCACGGCCAGCAGCGCGAGCGGTGTCAGCAGCGCATTGAGCAGCGGCTGCAACAGGTGCGCCGGCACGCTCATCACCTGCAGCACGTTGTAGGTCACCAGGCGGTTGAGCTCGGCGCCGCGGCGCTCGACGAACCACTCCAGGGGTATCCGCGCCAGGTGCTGGCCAAGACGCCGGTTCAGCCCGCGGGCGGCTTGCGCGCCAGCGCGATAGCCAAGCAGCTGGGCATGGCGGCGCAGCCACAGGCAAGCCATGGCCAGCACGGCGAAGGCCAGCGGCCAGTGCCATGCCGGTGCGCCGCCGAACAGTTCGGCGAAGGCCAGCGGCAGCAGGCCCAGGGCAACCCCCTGGGCGCTGGCCGCGGCGGCCATGGCCAGCACCGCCAGGCGCAGGCGGCGGGCCTGGGCCGGCTCCAGGCAACGCAGCAGTTCGACGATCATGCGCCGCCCCCCTGCTCCGCCGCCCACAGCCGGGCGTAGGCGCCGCCCTGCTGCAACAGCGCTTCGTGGCGCCCCACTTCCAGCACCCGGCCGCCGTCGAGCACGACGATCCGATCGGCATCGCGCAGGCTGGCCAGTCGGTGCGCGATCACCAGTACCGTACGCCCGGCGGCGAGCACCGACAGGGCCTGCTGGATCGCCGCCTCGGATTGCGGGTCGGCCGCCGCGGTGGCCTCGTCCAGTACCAGGACGGGGGCATCGGCCAGCAGCGCGCGGGCGATGGCCAGGCGCTGCCGCTCGCCGCCGGACAGCGCCTGGGTGCCGTCCAGCACGGTGGCGTAGCCCTGGGGCAACTGCTCGATACGCGTGTCGATCTGCGCGGCCCGCGCCGCGGCCCTGACTTCGTCGAGCGTGGCCTCGGGCCTCGCCAGGCGCAGGTTGTCCAGCACGCTGGCGCGCAGCAGGCGGACCTCCTGGAAGACGAAGGCGACCTGCCGGTACAGGGTGGCGTTGTCCATCTCGCGCAGGTCCACGCCGCCGATGCGGATGGCGCCGCTGCTGACGTCGGCGAAGCGCGGCAACAGGCTCGCCAGGGTCGACTTACCGGCGCCGGATTCGCCCACCAGGGCGGTCAGGGTGCCCGGCGCCAGCACCAGGTCGATGCCGTCCAGGGCCAGGCCACCATCGGCGTGCCTGAGGCTCACCGCTTCGAAGCGCACTTCGGCACCCTGCGGCTGGCGCGGCGACGCCGGCTGCGGCAGCGGCGCGGTGGCCAGCAGCTCGCCGATGCGCCGCGCGGCCTCGCGGCCCTGGACGATGGCGTCGCCGCCGTGCCCCAGCGCCGCTACGGGCGCAGCCAGGGCCGGGCCGAGCAAGGCGAAGGGCAGCAGTTGCACCGGCTGCAGCTCACCTGCGAGCACCAGGCCGCTGCCGGCCAGCAGCACCAGGGCGATCATCAGCAGCGGCGAGAGCAGCACCTCGACGCTAGCGCCCAGCCCGGCCCAGCGCCCGACCCAGGCGGCGAAGAAGCGGGCGAAGTCCTCCACAGCGACGAAGAAGGCGCCCTGCACCTGCCCGGAACGGCCGAAGGACTTGACCATTACGATGCCCTGGACGAACCCCAGGGTCGCCTGGGACAGGCCGCCGATGGCGGCCCCCAGGGCCTGGCGGTCGGCGCGGTAGACAGCCGAGCGCAGCGCGGCGAGGCGCCACAGCGCCAGCAGCGGCGGCAGCAACACCACCAGGGTCATGCGCCAGTCCTTCAGCACCAGGTAGGCCAGGCAGGCAGCCGGCGCCACCAGCGCCGCGGCGAGGTTGTTGGGCAGGTGCGCCACCAGGTGATGCAGGGCGCCGACGTCGTCCACCAGCACCCGGTTCAGCCGCGCCAGGTTGCGCCCGGCATACCAGCCCAGGGGCAGGCGCCCGAGGTGGACGGCCAGGCGGCGGCGCAGGTGCAGCTGCAGGTCGCTGTCGGCCAGGTGGGTCATGTGCAGTGCGCAACTCAGGCCCAGCAGGCGCAGCAGCAGCGCGGCGGCGCCGGCCAGGGCCAGGAGCGGCGCCCGGGCGTCGTCGAGGCTGCCGGCCAGCAGCGCCGGCGCCAGTTCGGCCAGGGCGACGAAAGGCAGGATGCCGGCCAGAGCCGACAACGCCTGCAACGTCACCGCCAGCAGCAGGCGGCCGCGCACCGGGCGCAGCAGTACCGCCAGAGGGAAGCCCGCCTCAGCCACGCGCGCACGCCTCCCGCGGGGTGAAGTACTGTTGCTGGAGGGCCTCGCGCAGGTGCCGCCGGCTGACCTTGCCGACACCGGTCTGCGGGAAGGCCTCGATGAACTCGAAGCGGTCCGGCAGCTTGAACGCCGCCAGCCCGCAGCCGCGCAGGTAGGCCTTGAGTTCACCGGCGGCCGCCGCCGAACGGCGGATCACGAAGGCGCAGCTGCGTTCGCCGAGGAAACCGTCGGGCATCGCCACCAGCGCCGCGTCCAGCACCGCGGGGTGCGCCAGCAGCAGGTTCTCCACCTCCTCCGCGGCGATCTTCTCGCCGCCGCGGTTGATCAGGTCCTTGTCGCGCCCTTCCACCACCAGGTAGCCGTCGGCAGTCAGCGCCACCCGGTCGCCGGAGCGGTAGAAGCCGTCGGCCGTGAAGCACTCGGCGTCCTGCCCGGGGTTCCGGTAGTAGCCGCGGATGGTGTAGGGCCCGCGGGTCAGCAGCAGGCCCACCTGCCCGGGCGGCAGGTCGTTGCCCTGCTCGTCCACCACCCGCACTTCGTCCGCCGGCGACAACGGCCGGCCCTGGGTGCGCAGCAGGTGCTCGGCGTCGTCGTCCGGGCGGGTGTAGCAGATCAGCCCCTCGGCCATGCCGAACACCTGCTGCAAGCGGCAGCCCAGTGTCGGCTCGACGCGCCGCGCCGCCGCCTCGCTCAGCCGCGCACCGCCCACCTGCAGCAGCAGGCCGGGCAGGCCGCGCCCGCGGACCTCGGCCGCCTCCATCCAGACCAGGGCCAGCGGCGGCACCAGGGCGGTATGGGTCACGCCCTCGGCCTCGACCAGCGGGAAGCAGCATTCCGGCGTCGGCTGCGCCGCGGTCACCACCCGCCCGCCGCTGTACAGGGTGCCCATGAAACCCGGGCAGCACATGGGGAAGTTGTGCGCCATGGGCAGCGCCGCCAGGTAGGTGCTGTCCGGCCCCAGGCCGCACAGCTCGGCGCTGGCACGCAGGTTGTAGAGGTACTCCCGGTGCCGCCGCGGAATCAGCTTGGGCACCCCGGTGGAGCCGCCGGAGAGCTGGAAGCAGGCCACCGCGTCCGGCGTCGGCCCGGGCAACGCCAGGGGCTCGGCCTGGTAGAGGTCGGCCAGGGCGACGAACTCCTGCGCCTCACCGGCCACCAGCACGTGGCGCAGTTGCTTCTGCTCCGCCTGGAGCCGCCGCGCCAGGGCGCGGAAGTCGAAGTCGCCGGCACGATCGGTGCAGATATAGGCGCGGGCCTCGGCGAAGCGGCAGAAGCTGGAAAGCTCCAACTCGCGGTGCGCCGGCAGAGCGAAGATCGGCCGCGCGCCAAGGCGGTACAGGGCGAAGCAGGCCTCGACGAAGGCGATGCCGTTGGGCAATTGCAGCAGCACGTTGTCGCCAGCGCGCAGGCCCAGGCCGTGCAGGCCGGCGGCCAGGCGCTCGACCCGCGCGTCCAGCTCGCGGTAGCTCAGGCGCCGCTCCCCTTCCACCAGTGCCTCGCGCTCGGCGAAGCGCCGGGCGGCTTGGTGCAGCAGGCCGGAGAAGGTTTCCTCGCGCCAGTAGCCGGCGTCCTGGTAGCGCCGGGCGAATGCCTCGGGCCAGTCGGGGCAATCGGTGCGGTCGTCGCCAATGGTCATCTTGCTTCCTCGCTTTTTGCGGGCATGAGCGGGCCTGGGGCCTTGCCGGGAAGGCCGTGCAGGACGTCGGTGGGGTCTGGACGGCGGCAAGGCTGCCGCCTCTGAAGTGCCCGGGCGTGGGCGGTACGCAGTGGAGTTCCCTCTCCCTGTTGTTGCGAGTCATTATCAATATCCCGCTAATCCGACAGCGGCAAGGACGGTCGCCTTCGATCCCGCGCCTTTTTCTTTGGATCGTGGAACCGCTGCCGGCCGGCGCGGCGCCTTCGCGCCCGATGGGCCGCGGCATGGCGCCTGGTACCGGCACAAACAATAATAATTCTCATTAACGGGAGGATTTTCCCATGCTAGCCTGGGGCTCCATCCGCCAAGCAAGGAGAGAAGGATGTCCAGCAGCAAGGCTACGCTGCGCAGCGTGCCCAACGACTTCACCCTCAGCGTGCCCGGTTGCGGCGCTGCCCTGGCGGGCGGGGCGGCGGACATCACCCTGTCCGCCGGCACCGTGGTGATGCAGAGCCAGGCCTGGATGCAGGAGCCGCTATGGAAGGGCCTGAAGCTGATCCTGGTGCTCAGCGGCCGCCTCGACTGCCGCGTCGAGGGCCAGCCCCCGGTGGAGATCCGCGGCCCCACCCTGTGCGCGGTGGCCAACCAGGGCGAGTTCTGCGGCGACCACCTGTTCGCCAGCGGCGTGCCGGTACGCTATGCCACGGTGCAACTGGACTTCCCGGCGATCCGCAGTGTCGGCCTGGAGCCCGACCGCCTGTTCCGGCAGCGCCACGACGGCGGCCCGGTGCTGTTCTGCCGGCCTGCCTCGCGCTCGCTGCTGGCCCTGGCGCGGCAGATCGTCACCTGCCCGCTGCACGGGCCGTCGCGGGCCTTCTACCTGGGCGGCAAGGCGCTGGAACTGACCGCCCTGGGCCTGGAGGACCTGCTGGCCGACCAGGGGCCGGCCAACGCCGGGATGCGCCTGAACTCCGCCGACCTGGAGCGGGTGCAGGCCGCCCGCGAACTGCTGTGCCGCGACCTGCAGCATTCCCCGTCGCTGGCCGCACTGGCGCGCCAGGTGGGGCTCAACGCACGCAAGCTCACCGAGGGCTTCCGCCAGTTGTTCGGCAGCAGCGTCTACGCCTACCTGCAGGAGGTCCGCCTGAGCGAGGCCTATCGCCTGCTGGCCAGCGGCGAGAGCAACGTGTCCAGCGCCGCCTACCGCGTCGGCTACAGCCCGGCGCATTTCTCCATCGCCTTCCGCAAGCGCTTCGGGGTATCGCCCCGCGAGCTGCGCTGAGCGCTCCAGGCGGCAGGGGTTCCGCCGTTTTTTCCCAATCGAAAGAAATGGTCGCGCAATCCAATGTTTTCCCCCGGCGCCACGAATGCTTGTTGAGATAAGTTCGCATTCGCATTTTTGAACCCCTCTCAGCATGGAGCGAATCATGGCAACCGGCCCCCGGCAGTTCGGCCCCCGAAACCTACCCTCCCACCTCCTCCCCCGCGGCCTGCGCCTGGCCGGGGCGATCCACGCCCTGGCCCTGGGCGTCGGCCTGGCGAGCCTGCCGGGCCAGGCCCTGGCCGAGGGCGACGAGCGCCCGGAACAGGACGTGCTCTCGCTGGACAGCAGCACCGTCCTCGGCAGCGGCGAGAACCCCGTGGGCCCGGTGCCCGGCGTGGTGGCCCGGCGCAGCCTCAGCGGCACCAAGACCGATACGCCGATCCGCGAGGTGCCGCAGGCGCTGTCGGTGGTCACGCGCAAGGAGATGGACGAACAGAAGGCGCAGTCGGTGGCCGAGGCGCTGCGCTACACCGCCGGCGTGCAGGACACCACCGGCGCCGCCTCGCAGCGCTTCGACTCGATCAAGATCCGCGGCTTCGACGTTTCCAGCACCGGCATGCTGCGCGACGGCCTGCGCGGCACCACCAGCCAGGCCTGGCCGAAGGTCGAGCCCTACGGCCTGGAGCGCGTCGAGGTGCTCAAGGGCCCGGCCTCGGTGCTCTACGGGCAGAACGCCCCGGGCGGGGTGGTCAACCAGGTGAGCAAGCGCCCGCTGGACCAGCCTTTCCATGAGGTGGAGGTGATCGGCGGCAACCACGACCGGCGCCAGGGCCAGTTCGATTTCAGCGGCCCGCTGGACGACGAGGGCAAGTTCCTCTACCGCCTCACCGGGCTGGGCCGCGACAGCGACACCCAGACCGACCACATCGTCGACCGCAAGACCTTCGTCGCCCCGGCCTTCACCTGGCGCCCCGACGAGGACACCGACCTGACCGTGCTGGCCGAGTACGCCGAGGACGAGTTCGGCGCCCCGCGGGTGTTCGTGCCGCTACGCGGCAGCCTGCTGCCCAACCCCAACGGCAAGATCAAGCACAACCAGTTCCTCGACGAGCCGGGGCTGGACAACCACCGCACCCAGTACGCCCTCGGCTACCTGCTGGACCACCGCCTGAACGACGTCTGGAGCCTGCACTCCAGCGCCCGCTACAGCCACGTCAACCTGCTCACCAACACCGCCAGCGGCATGGGCCTGGCCGCCGACCAGCGCACCCTGATGCGCAGCGCCTACCGCTTCCGCATCATCGGCGACGTCTACGCCCTGGACAACAACGCCCAGGCACGCTGGAACATCGGCGACACCCAGATGACCTCGCTGCTGGGCCTGGACTACCGGCGCACCCGCGAGGACTACTACCTGCGCGCCGGCAAGGCTGCGTCCATCGACATCTTCAACCCGGTGTACGGCCAGGGTTTCGGCCCCGCCGACCAGCCCATGGCGCAGACCCAGCAACGCGCCGACCAGGTCGGCGTCTACGCCCAGCAGCAGTTCACCTTCGACGACCGCTGGGTGCTCAGCCTCGGCGGCCGCCAGGACAGCTCCAGCGCGCGCACCGACAACCGCCTGGCGGACAGCGGCAGCAAGCAGCGCGACGAGAAGTTCACCTACCGCGCCGGCCTGGTCTACCTGGCCGATAACGGCCTGGCGCCCTACGTCAGCTACTCCACCTCGTTCAACCCCTACCTGGGGACCGACTTCTACGGCAACGCCTACAAGCCGCTGACCGCCAAGCAGTCGGAAGTGGGCGTGAAGTACCAGCCCAAGGGCTACGACAGCTTCATCACCCTGGCGGCCTACGAACTGACCCAGGAGAACGTGCTGACCACCGACCCCGACAACAACCTCAACCAGGTGCAGACCGGCGAGGTGCGGGTGCGTGGCCTGGAACTGGAAGGCAAGGCCAGCCTGGCCCGCGGCCTGGACCTGGTCGGCAGCGCCACCTACAACGACGCCGAGGTGACCAGAAGCAACAACCCCGTGGAAAAGGGCCACCGGCCGACCAACACGCCACGCAAGATGGCCTCGCTGTGGCTGGACTACACCCAACCCGACGGCCCCCTGGCGGGCCTGGGCTTCGGCGCCGGGGTGCGCTACCTCGGGCGCACCGAGGCGGACGCGGCCAATACCATCACGGTGCCCTCCTACACGTTGCTCGACGCCGCGGTGCACTACGAACTGGGTCGGCTGTTCCGCGAGGCCGATGGGTTGCGCCTGTCGCTCAATGCCAGCAACCTCACCGACAAGCACTACTACAACGGCTGCAGCACGAGCAGTTGCACCGTCGGCGAGGACCGCAGCCTGATCGCCAGCCTGAGCTACCGCTGGTAGGCCGCCGATGGCAGATCCGCGGGTATCGACCAGGGCCGGCCGGCATCGTGCCTGGCTGGCCCTGCACCGCTGGCTGGCGCTGCTGTTCGGCCTGCCGCTGGCGCTGCTGGGCGCCAGCGGTGCGCTGCTGGAGCTGCGCGGGCCCATCCTGCGCTGGGAGCTGGGCGCGGCCGCGCTCAGCGCCAAGCCCCATGCCGCCAGCGCCATAGCCCTTGGTGACGCTGCACTGCGCGAGCGCGCCCGGCAAGCCTACCCGCGCTTCGCCCGTATCCTCGGCAGCGCCGCGCCGCGCCAGGGCTTCCTGACCAGCGACAACGCCCTGGTCTTCGGCACCCTGGTCGACCGCCCGGGCACCGCTGTGGCCATGCTCGACCCTTACGACGGCGAGCCGCGGGCCTTCTTCGTCTTCGACGACCTGTGGCTGGCCAAGGGGGTCGCGCTGCACCGCAGCCTGCTGCTGCCGCCAGCGGTCGGCTCGCCGCTGCTGGCGCTGTGTGGCGGCGTGCTCTGCCTGTCGCTGCTCAGCGGCCTGTACCTGTGGTGGCCGGGGCGGCGCAACTGGTGGGCGGCTGCCAACCTGCGGCGTGGCAGCCGGGGTACGCGGCGGCTGCGGGAATGGCACAACCTCTGCGCCGCCTGGCTGTACCTGCCGCTGCTGCTGATCGCCCTTACCGGTGCCTGGCTGGCCCTGCCGCCGGGCTTCACCACCACGACACCGAAGCCCCTGCTCTCGGCCCTGCACGGGCGACTGGGCCTCGGCACCGCGGGCATGGCCATCGCCTTCCTCGCCGGGCTCGCCCTGCCCGTGCTGTACCTCACCGGCCTGCTGCTGTGGTGGCGCCGCCGCCCGGCGCGCCAGGCCCTTCCCTCCACGCAAGGAAACCCATCCCATGATTAGCCTCCTGAAACAGGCCTGCCGTGGCCTGCTGCTGTTGCTCCTGTGCACGCCGGCCCTGGCGGCCACCCTCACCGACCTCGCCGGACGCAAGGTCGAGGTGCCGGCCCAGGTCAAGCGCGTGCTGCTTGGCGAAGGCCGCATGATCTACTCGCTGTCGCTACTCGAGGGTGCGGACCCCTTCGCCCGCATAGCCGGCTGGCAGGGCGACTTCCGCGGCCTCGACGTGCAGGGCTACGCGGCCTACCGCGCGCGCTTCCCGCAGGCGGACCAGGTGCCGCTGGTGGGCGGCACCTCGGCCGATACCTTCAGCGTCGAGAAGGCCCTGGCCGTGCACCCGGACCTGGTGCTGCTGGCGCTCAGCGGCGGCCACGGCCCGGGCCCCGGCAGCGAGGCCGTGGGCCAGCTGGAGGCGGCCGGGGTGGCGGTGCTGTTCGTCGACTTCAGCGAGCATCCGCTGCTCAACACCGTGCCGAGCATCCGCCTGCTCGGCGAAGCCCTGGGCCGGCAGCAGCGCGCCGAGGCGTTCATCGCCTTCTACCAGCAGGCCATCGACGCCGTGCGCCAGCCCCTGGCCGCGGCCGAGGCGCGCGGCGAGCTCGAGCGCCCGAAGCTGTTCATCGACATGCTCGCCGGCCTGCAGGACTGCTGCGGCTCGCCCGGACGCGGCAACTTCGGCGAACTGATCGAGCTGGCCGGCGGGCAGAACATCGGCGCCGGGCGTATCCCCGGCGCCATCGGCACCCTCAACCCGGAATACATCCTCGCCAGCGACCCCGAGCAGTACGTGGCCACCGGGGTATTCGGCGCCGGCCGCGGCGGCGTCACCCTCGGCTATACCGCCACCCCCGAGCAGGCCCGCGACAGCCTGGCGCAGATCGCCAGGCGCCCGCCGCTGAACGAGTTGCGCGCGGTGCGCGAGGGCCACGTGCACGCCATGTGGCACATCTTCTACGACTCGCCGGAACACCTGGTCGCCGCCCAGGCCCTGGCCAAGTGGCTGCACCCGGCGCTGTTCGCCGACCTCGACCCCGAGCGCACCCGCGAGGAGCTGTACCGGCGCTTCATGCCGATCCCGCCCGGCGGCGTGTTCACCGTCAGCCTGCAGCCATGAGCCTGTCGCTTTCCCACGAAGGCGCCGCGGCCGGCTACCGGCGGCGCTTCGCCCGCCGCCGCCTGGCGCTGCTGGGCCTGGGCCTGGCGCTGCTCGCCAGCCTGGCCCTGGACGTCGCCAGCGGCCCCTCGGCGCTGGAGTTGTCGCGCCTGCTGCTGATTCTCTGGGACCCCGACGCGGTGCCCAGGGTGGAAGCGGTGATCGTCTGGTCGGTGCGCCTGCCCTATGCGCTCATGGCGGTACTGGTCGGCGCCGGCCTGGCGCTGGCCGGCGCGGAGATGCAGACGGTGCTCGACAACCCGCTGGCCAGTCCCTTCACCCTCGGCGTGTCGGCGGCGGCCTCGTTCGGCGCGGCCCTGGCCATCGTGCTGCAACTGGGCATTCCGGGCGTACCGGCGCAGTACCTGATCTCGGCCAACGCCTTCGTCTTCGCCCTCGCCTCGGTGGCGCTGCTCTATGCCCTGGCGCGCTGGCGCGGGTTCGGCGTGGAGAGCCTGGTGCTGTTCGGCATCGCCCTGGTGTTCGCCTTCAATGCCCTGGTGGCGCTGCTGCAGTTCGTCGCCAGCCAGGACAGCCTGCAGCAACTGGTGTTCTGGAGCCTCGGTAGCCTGGCCCGGGCCAGTTGGGCGAAGCTCGCGGCCATGGCCCTGGCGCTGCTGCTGTGCCTGCCCTTCGCCCTGCGCCAGAGCTGGGCGCTAACGGCCCTGAGCCTGGGCGAGGAACGCGCCCGCAGCTTCGGCGTGGACGTCGGCCGCCTGCGCCTGTTCAGCCTGCTGCGCATCAGCCTGCTGGCGGCGCTGGCGGTGTCCTTCGTCGGCACCATCGGTTTCATCGGCCTGGTGGCGCCGCACATCGCGCGGCTGCTGGTGGGCGAGGACCACCGCCTGTTCATCCCCGCCAGCGCCCTGGCCGGCGCGCTGATCCTGTCGCTGTCGTCGCTGGCCAGCAAGACCCTGGTGCCGGGCGTGCTGGTGCCGGTGGGCATAGTCACGGCCCTGGTGGGCATTCCCTTCTTCATGGCCATCGTCCTGCGCCAGCGTGGAGGTATCCGGTGAACGGCCTGCACATCGAACGGCTGAGCATGGGCTACGGCGCCCGGCGCATCCTTCGCGACCTGGACCTGCCGGCGTTGCAGCCGGGCAGCCTGACCGCCCTCATCGGCCCCAACGGCGCCGGCAAGTCCACGCTGCTGCGCGGCATCGCCGGCCTGCAGCCAATCGCCGGGCGGGTACTGCTGGACAATGTCGACCTCGGCCGCCTGCCCCTGGCCGAGCGCGCGCGGCAGGTGGTCTACCTGCCGCAGAGCCTGCCGGAGCGCACCCGCCTGTGCGCCTTCGAAGCGGTGCTGGCGGCGGCCATGGCCGGGCGCAGCCTGTCGCTGCTGGGCGGCGGGCACCCCGACGCGGAAACCCTGCGCGGCATCGAGCAGGCGCTGGCGGCGCTGGACCTGACGACGCTCGCCGACCGCCCCATCGACGCCCTGTCCGGCGGCCAGCGCCAACTGGTCGGCCTGGCCCAGGCCCTGGTGCGGCGCCCGCGGGTGCTGTTGCTGGACGAGCCCACCAGCGCCCTGGACCTGTACCATCAATGCCAGGTGGCCGAAGCGATAGTCGAGGCCACCCGGGCGCGCGGGCTGATCAGCCTGATGGTGGTGCACGACATCAACCTGGCCCTGGCCTGCGCCGACCGGGTGCTGGTCCTGCACCAGGGCGGGCTGGCCGCCGCCGGAGCGCCCGCCGAGGTGATAGACGCACGCCTGCTGCGCGAGGTGTACGGCGTACGCGGCAGCGTCGAGCGGGTGCGCGACCGCGGCCTGCTGCTGGTCGAGGGGCGCCTGCGCCCTTGAACCCTCTTCCCACTACCCAGGAGCCCCCCATGTCCGAAACCCCCGACGCCGTCCCCGCCACCGCCGAGGCGTCCTTCGACCTTCGCCCGCTATTGTTCTCCACCATGGCCGGGACCATGGCGATGATGGCCTTCGTCTCGCTGGTCGGGCCCATCGCCCGGGTGCTCGGCCTGCAGGCCTGGCAGGCCGGCGCCGCGGTCACCGTGTCCGGCGTGCTCTGGCTGCTGCTGGCGCGGCCCTGGGGCAACGCCAGCGACCGCCTGGGGCGGCGGCGCATCCTGCTGCTGGGCAGCGCCGGGGTGACCTTGTCCTACGTGCTGCTGGCGGTCTTCGTCGACACCGCCCTGCGCCTGCAGCCCATCGCCGCGCTGTCGTTCCTCGGCCTGCTGCTCGGACGTGGCGCGGTGGGCGCCTTCTATGCTGCGCTGCCGGCCGCCGGGCAGGCGCTGGTGGCCGACAACTACCCGCCACGGCAGCGCGCCGCCGCCCTGGCCAGCCTGGGCGCAGCCAATGCCGTGGGCATGGTGCTAGGCCCGGCCATCGCCGCCCTGCTCGCCCGGCACAGCCTGAGCCTGCCGCTGTACGCCATGAGCGTGCTGCCGTTGCTGGGCTTTGGCGTGCTCTACGCCCGCCTGCAACGCCAGGAGCACCACCTGCAGCGCGTGGCGCAGAGCATCCGCCTGGGCGATGCGCGCCTGCGCCGGCCGATGCTGGTGGCCTTCGTCGCCATGTTCTGCGTGGCGGTGGCGCAGATCACCGTGGGCTTCTTCGCCCTCGACCGCCTGGGCCTGGCGCCGGGCGAAGCGGCCCAGGCCGCCGGGGTGGCGCTGACCACCGTGGGCGTGGCGCTGATCCTCGCGCAGTTGCTGGTGCGCCGCCTGGACTGGGCGCCGCAGCGGTTGATCCGCGTCGGCGCGCTGGTGGCCGGCATCGGCTTCGCCGGCACCTGCCTGGCGCTGCAGGCCTGGCAGCTGTGGCTGGCCTTCTTCGTCGCCGCGGCGGGCATGGGCTGGGTGTTCCCGGCCTTCTCGGCGCTGGCGGCCAATGCGGTGAATGCCGACGAGCAAGGCTCCACCGCCGGCTCCATGGGTGCCGCCCAGGGCCTGGGCGTGGTGCTCGGCCCGCTGGCCGGCAGCCTGCTCTACGGCCTGGAGCCGCGCCTGCCGTACCTGCTGGTCGGCGCCCTGCTGGTGCTGGTGGCGGCCTGGCCGGAAGGCGCGCGGGCGCCCGCCGCGGCGGCCTGATCAGGCCGGGTGGTGACGGCCGAGGAAGTCCAGCAGCAAGGCATTCACCTCGGCCGGGCGCTCGTTCTGGATCCAGTGGCCGCAGCCTTGCAGGCGGTGCTGCTCCAGGGCCGGCACCACCTCGGGCATGCGCTTCAGGGTGTAGGCCTCCAGGCTCGCCACCGGGTCACGGTCGCCCACCAGGAACAGCGTCGGCGGCTTGACCAGTTGGCCGGCCAGGGGCTCGCTGAAGCGCCAGTTGCGCTCGAAGTTGCGGTACCAGTTGAGCGCCCCGCGGAAACCGCGGCCGGCGAAGGTCTCGATGTAGTACGCCAGGTCCGCCTCGCTGCACCAGGCCGGCAGCTCCCGCGGCGTCGGCAGGCCGTCGAACAGCCGCGCGTCGGCGGGCTTGTCCTGGAGGAAGGGGTCGCCCTCGCCGGCATCGCGGAAGAACAGGCGCAGGCTGCGCTCGATATCGGCGTCCAGCTCGGCCTCGGCCAGGCCCGGCTGCTGGAAGTAGAGGATGTAGTTGAAACGCCCGGCGAAGACCTCGCGCAGGATCTGCGTGGCCGGCCGCTTCGGCCGCCCGGCATAGGGCACAGAAAGCGTGGCCAGGGCCTCCACCCGCTGCGGCGCGAGCAGGGCCAGGTGCCAGGCCACCAAGGCGCCCCAGTCGTGGCCGACCACCGCCGCGCGGGCCTGGCCGAGGGCGTCCATGGCGCCGAGGATGTCGCCGCAGAGGCTCTGCAGGTCATAGGCCTCGACGGGCTCGGGCGCATCGCTGCGGCCGTAGCCGCGCATCTCCGGCACATGTACGCGATAGCCGGCCCGCACCAGGGCCGGTATCTGGGCGCGCCAGGAGTGCCAGCACTCGGGGAAGCCGTGCAGCAGCCAGACCGGGCGGCCCGCCTCCGGGCCGGCGATGTGCACGCACAGGTGGATGCCGTTGACCGGCAGGGTGCGTCGTTCGAGGGGCTGCATGGCGAGTCTCCGGGCTTTTGTCGGGACGCTAGCAAGGGTGGCGCATGGCGTCATTCGTATTCGCCTGGCGAATGGTTGGGCATGGGAATCGTGGGATGGATGATCGCGGACGGAGTCCGCTCCTACAATCGTGTTTCCAGGTGACGTAGGCGTTGGGTTCAAAAGCGCCCTCTCCCCAACCCTCTCCCGCAAGCGGGAGAGGGGGCTGTCCTGAGCGGGGAGAGAATCCTGAGTCATCCTGAAAACACCTAACCCCACCCCGTCATTCCCGCGAACGCGGGACGCGGCTCCATCGCGAACAGCGCTTGCGCTGGCCCGAAGGGGAATAACCCAGTGACTGCGGGGTTCGCGAGCAAGCTCGCTCCTACGAAGAGCAAGAGCGGCTCTTGCTCTGGTTTTTGGATTTCCAGCGAAACAACCGAGCGCACCGGAACGCCCCTTCAGAAGGCCGAGCGAAACCGGCGCTCAGGAGGTCATGCGACATGGATGTCGCTAGAGCCCCGATCAGCACAGGGACGTGCTGTCGGGGCGGGCCTCCGTGGCGGGGGAATTCGCGAGGGTAGCCCGGCTCCATCGGGCCCGTATGCGGGGCAAGCCTTTTTGGTTACTTTTGTGGCGACTGACAAAAGTGACTCGCCCGAGGGGGCGAAACAAGAGATATCCGAACACTCGGAGCGGCGCGCTACACCAAGCCCCAAGCCAATAGGGTTCCCGCGAACGCGGGAACCCAATAGACACTGGCTCCTACAGGCGGCAGGAAGGCATGGCATTCTCCCCTCGTAGGAGCGGACTCCCCCCATGCCCGCGCATATCCATATGCAAATCCGATCTTTCCCACCCGGATTCTTATTCCCCTATAGTCGCCCCACAACTCGTCATAACAAGTCATAGCCATGACCGAACTGCTCCCCCTCTCCCCCATCCCCCTGTACAGCCAGCTCAAGGAACTGCTGCGCACGCGCATCCTCGACGGCAGCTACCCGCCCCTCAGCCGCATGCCCTCCGAGGCCGAGCTGGGCAAGGCGTACGCCGTCAGCCGCATCACCGTGCGCCAGGCCCTGGGCGACCTGCAGAAGGAAGGGCTGATCTTCAAGATCCACGGCAAGGGCACCTTCGTAGCCAAGCCCAAGGCGTTCCAGAACGTCAGCACCCTGCAGGGCCTGGCCGAGTCCATGGGCCAGCGCGGCTACGAGGTGATCAACCGCCTGCGCAGCTTCCGCTTCGTGCCGGCCGACGCCCAGGTGGCCGCGCGCCTGCAGGTGGCCGAGGGCGACACGGTCGCGCAGATCAAGCGTGCGCGCCTGGTCAACCGCGAGCTGGTGTCGCTGGAGGTCACCTACCTGCCCGAGGCCATCGGCCGGCGCCTGGAGAAGGCCGACCTGGTGACCCGCGACATCTTCCTGATCCTCGAGAACGACTGCGCGCAGCCCCTGGGCCACGCCGACCTGGCCATCGACGCCATCCTCGCCGACGCCGAGCTGGCCGCCGCCCTGGAGGTGGAGGAAGGCTCGCCGGTGATGCGCATCGAGCGCCTCACCCACACCGCCGACGGCCAGCCGCTGGACTACGAACATCTCTACTACCGCGGCGACGCCTTCCAGTACCGCCTGCGCATCGACCGCCACAAGGGCCCGCAAACATGAGCCACATCGACCTCCCCGAAGACAAGGAAAGCGCCTACGACATCGTCGTCATCGGCGGCGGCACCGCCGGCCCGATGGCGGCGATCAAGGCCAAGGAAGCCAACCGCGAGCTGCGCGTGCTGCTGGTGGACAAGGCCAACGTCAAGCGCAGCGGCGCCATCAGCATGGGCATGGACGGCCTGAACAACGCCGTCATCCCCGGCCACGCCACGCCCGAGCAGTACACCAAGGAAATCACCGTGGCCAACGACGGCATCGTCAACCAGGCCGCCGTCTACGCCTATGCCACCCACAGCTTCGAGACCATCGAGCAACTCGACCGCTGGGGCGTGAAGTTCGAGAAGGACGAGGTCGGCGACTACGCGGTGAAGAAGGTCCACCACATGGGCGCCTACGTGCTGCCGATGCCCGAGGGCCACGACATCAAGAAGGTGCTGTACCGCCAGCTCAAGCGCGCGCGGGTGGAGATCACCAACCGCCTGGTGGCCACGCGCCTGCTCACCGACGCCGAGGGCGCGGTCAACGGCCTGCTCGGCTTCGACTGCCGCACGGCGCAGTTCCAGGTGATCCGCGCCAAGGCGGTGATCCTCGCCTGCGGCGCCGCCGGGCGCCTGGGCCTGCCCGCCTCCGGCTACCTGATGGGCACCTACGAGAACCCGACCAACGCCGGCGATGGCTACGCCATGGCCTACCACGCCGGGGCGGAGCTGGCGAACCTGGAATGCTTCCAGATCAACCCGCTGATCAAGGACTACAACGGCCCGGCCTGCGCCTACGTCACCGGCCCGCTGGGCGGCTACACCGCCAACTCCAAGGGCGAGCGCTTCATCGAGTGCGACTACTGGAGCGGGCAGATGATGTGGGAGTTCCACCAGGAGCTGGAAGGCGGCAACGGCCCGGTGTTCCTCAAGCTGGACCACCTGGCCGAGGAAACCATCCAGACCATCGAGGACATCCTCCACGGCAACGAGCGCCCCAGCCGCGGCCAGTTCCACGCCAACCGCGGCACCGACTACCGCAGCCAGATGGTCGAGATGCACATCTCCGAGATCGGCTTCTGTTCCGGCCACTCGGCCTCGGGGGTGTGGGTCAACGAGAAGGCCGAGACCAGCGTCCAGGGCCTGTACGCCGCCGGCGACATGGCCGCGGTGCCGCACAACTACATGCTCGGCGCCTTCACCTACGGCTGGTTCGCCGGGCGGAACGCCGCGCAGTACGTGGCCGAACGGGACTTCAGCGAAGTCGACCGGGCCCAGGTGGAACGCGAGCGCGAACGCGTCTTCGCCCCGCTCGGGCGCGAGCACGGCCTGCCGCCGGCGCAGGTGGAGTACAAGCTGCGGCGCATGGTCAACGACTACCTGCAGCCGCCGAAGGTGACCAGGAAAATGGAGATCGGCCTGCAGCGTTTCGCCGAGATCGGCCACGACCTGCAGCAGCTGAAGGCGAACAACGCCCACGAGTTGATGCGCGCCATGGAAGTCAGCGTGATCCGCGACTGCGCCGAGATGGCCGCGCGCGCCTCGCTGTTCCGCACCGAGAGCCGCTGGGGCCTGTACCACCACCGCGTGGACTACCCGCAGCGCAACGACGCCGAGTGGTTCTGCCATGCGCACCTGAAGAAGGACGAGAGCGGTGCCATGACCAGCTTCAAGAAGCCGGTGGAGCCGTACCTGATCGCCTTGGACGATGAGGAGCAGAAGGCCTACGGGCGGTTGCGGGTGAAGAACGAGGCGGCCTAGGAGCCCTAGGAGCCCCTCTCCCCCCGCCCTCTCCCGCAAGCGGGAGAGGGCGCTGTTCGGCGCGAGCGGCACTGACGGAGTCAGCCGGCGAGCGCGGAAATATCCATCGCTCAGGACAGTCCCCTCTCCCTTCAGGGCGGGGCGCGCAGCCGAGGGTTAGGGAGAGGGTGGCGAGCCAAGCGCCGAACCTTCCCTGAACCACCAGACCACCGGCACCAAGACCGGCCAGCAACACCACGAGGAACCGTGCCATGCCCCACCAGCCCCAGGAAATCTTCTTCCGCTCCAGCGCCCCGGTGACCGTGGACGAGGACAAGTGCATCGCCGACAAGGGCTGCACCGTCTGCGTCGAGGTCTGCCCGATGGACCTGCTGGCGATCAACCCCGCCACCCAGAAGGCCTACATGGCCTTCGACGAATGCTGGTACTGCATGCCCTGCGAGAAGGACTGCCCGACCGGCGCGGTGAAGGTGGAAATCCCCTACCTGCTGCGTTGAGCGACGCTTCCCTGTAGGAGCGGGCCCTGCCCGCGATTCGCGCGCAGGGCGCGCTCCTACACCCACAACGACAACCGGACACGCCACCGGACGCCTGATGCACCGCCCCTCGTTTCCCACCGCACACCGGCGGCGGAGACGATTCCAACACTGATGATTCGAGGGGAACACCCATGACCTTGCGCACTACCCTGGCCGGCCTCGCGCTGGCCATCGCCAGCCTTTCGGCACATGCCGAGACCATTCGCGTCGCCATCGGCACCCAGGACACCACCATCAACTGCGCCGCCGGCGGCCTGCTGGTCCGCGAGCTGAACCTGCTGCCCAAGTACCTGCCCCACGACGGCAAGTACAAGGACGCGCAGTACGACATCCAGTGGAAGAACTTCACCAGCGGCGCGCCGCTGACCAACGAGATGGTCGCCGGCAAGCTGGACTTCGGCGCCATGGCCGACTTCCCCGGCTCGCTCAACGGCGTGGCCTTTGAAGCCGCCGGCAAGCGCAGCCTGTTCATCAGCGTGCTCTCCGGCAGCATCGAGGGCAGCGGCAACGGCATCGTGGTGCCGGCCTCGTCCAAGGTGCAGTCGCTGGCCGAACTCAAGGGCCAGACCATTTCCGTGCCCTTCGCCTCCACCGCCCACGGCCTGCTGCTGCGCGCCATCGCCGCGCAAGGCTGGGACCCGGACAAGGACGTGACCATCATCGCGCAACCGCCGGAAGTCGCCGGCTCCGCCCTGCAGGCCGGGAAGATCGCCGCCCACGCCGACTTCGTGCCCTTCGCCGAGCTGTTCGAGAGCCGCGGCATCGCCCGCAAGATCTACGACGGCTCCCAGGCCAAGGCGCCGACCTTCCACGGCGCGCTGGTGGCAGCCGACTACGCCCAGCAGTACCCGGAGATCGTCGAGGCCTACCTGCGCGCCACCTACGAGGCCAACCAGCTGCTGGCCGCGGAACCGGAGAAGTACAGCGAGCTGATCGAGAAGGTCGCCGGCATCCCCGCCGAGGTGAACTACCTGTTCCACGGCCCGCTCGGCCTGCAGACCCGCGACCTGACCTGGAAGCCGGAATACCGCCAGGCCGTGGCCACCGCCATCGACACCCTGAAGCTGCTGAAGAAGGCCGACCGCGGGCTGAACGTCGAGCAGTTCGTCGACGACCGCTACATCCGCGCCGCCTTCAAGGCCGCCGGCGCCGACTACGACGCCGCGCTGAAGAACTACGCCCAGCAGCCGCTGACCGCGAAGGACGCGCTGACCGGCAAGGCCATCGACGATGCGCGCCACGTCGCGCAGATCTGGGTGCGCGGCGAGCCCAGGGTGCGCAGCTATGCCTCGGCGCAGGAAGCCCTGGGTGAGCTGGCCAAGCTCAAGCAGCAGGGCAAGGAAGTCCGCGCGGTGTACGCCCAGGCCAGCGACAGCGGCATCAAGCTGCTGGCCAGCCAGGCCTGGTTCGTCCAGGGCAAGGACGGCGCGTTGAACGCCTTCCTGCTCAAGGAACAGGCCGAACGCTACGCGCAGAGCAACGGCGGCGAGGTGCGCGACTTCGCCGGCGCCAGCCAGCAAGCGCTGGCCAGCCGCTGACGTCCCCGCCCGGCGCTGCGCGCGCCGGGCCCTTGCGGAGCCTCGAAGATGAACCTGAACAACCTGACCCGCTGGAGCCTGCGCCTGGCCTCGCTGCTGCTCTGCGTGGCGCTCTGGCAACTGGCCAGCGCGCGCCACCTGAACCTCGGCATCGTCACCTTCGCCAACGTCCCCGGCCCGCGCGAGGTGCTCGACGCGGCCTGGCAACTGGCGCAGTCCAGCAAGCTCGGCCGGCACCTGGGCAGCAGCCTGGCGCGGGTGCTGGCCGGCTACCTGCTGGCGGCCGTCGTCGGCGTGCTCCTCGGCCTGGCCATCGGCCGCGGCCGCTGGGCCCGCGACAGCCTGCTGCCGCCGCTGGAAGTGCTGCGGCCGATCCCGGCGGTGGCGTGGATCCCGCTGGCGATCCTGATGTTCCCCAGCTCCGAGCTGTCGATGATATTCATCACCTTCACCGGCGCGCTGTTCCCGATCCTGCTCAACACCATCCACGGTGTCGAGGCGGTGGACCCGCGCCTGCTCGCCTCGGCCCGCAGCCTCGGCGCCGGGCGCCTGGCGCTGCTGCGCGAGGTGGTGCTGCCCGGCGCCCTGCCGAGCATAGTCACGGGCCTTGTCATCGGCATGGGCACCTCCTGGTTCTGCCTGGTGACCGCCGAGATGATCTCCGGGCAATGGGGCATCGGCTACTACACCTGGGAGTCCTACACCTTGCAGAACTACCCCGACATCGTCGTCGGCATGCTGCTCATCGGCGTGCTCGGCATGGCCAGCAGCCTGCTGGTGCGCCAGCTCGGCGCCCTGGCCACGCCCTGGCAGCGCCAGGCCGGAGGCAAGCCATGAGCCTGCCGGAGAACCTCCCCGCCGGGCACGTGCGCGTCGACAACCTGTCGATCCACCTGGGCAACGGCCGCGATGCCTTCGAGGCGGTGCACTCCCTCGGTTTCAGCATCGAGCCCGGCGAATTCGTCTGCGTGCTCGGCCCCTCCGGCTGCGGCAAGTCCACCCTGCTCGGCGCGCTGGCCGGGCACCTGCGCCCCAGCGGCGGCAGCCTGGAAGTCGACGGCCAGCCGGTGAACGGCCCCTCGCCGCAGCGCGGCATGGTGTTCCAGCACCACACCCTGCTGCCCTGGCGACGGGTGCGCGACAACGTCGCCTTCGGCCTGAAGATGCGCGGCGTGCCCCGCGCCGAACGCCACGCGCGGGCCGAGGAAATGCTCCAGCTGGTCGGCCTGGAAGGCTTCGCCCAGCGCTGGCCGTCGCAGCTTTCCGGCGGCATGCAGCAGCGGGTGGAGATCGCCCGGGTGCTGATCAACCAGCCGCGCCTGCTGCTGATGGACGAACCCTTCGGCGCCCTCGACGCGCAGACGCGGATGATGATGCAGGAGCTGCTGCTGGACATCTGGACGCGCCTGCGCACCAGCGTGCTGTTCATCACCCACGACATCGACGAGGCGCTGTTCCTCGCCGACCGCATCCTGGTCATGAGCCCGCGCCCGGGGCGCATCCTCGAGGAAATCCGCCTGGACTTCCCGCGCCCGCGCCACGCCGACCTGCTGACCAGCGCCGGGTTCGCCCGCCTGAAACGCCACTGCCTGGAACTGCTGCGCCACGAGGACGGCCGCCAGCTGCCGCGCCTGACGCCCCTGGGCCTGCCGAACAACGAACACAACCGACCGCGATTCGCCATATGACCGAGCTCAGCACAGACAACCCCGACATCCTCGACCTGCAACCGCGCCTGCAGCACGCCGACCCCGGCGTGCGCCGCATCGCGCTCATCGACCTGGCCGACCTGGAAGAACCCGAGGCCCTGCCCTGGCTGGCCCAGGCCCTGGCCATTGATCCGGCCGCCGCCGTGCGCGCCGAAGCCGCGCGGCTGCTGGAGGCCTGGGAGGAACCCGAAGTGGTCCAGGCCCTGTGCCAGGCCCTGGCCGACAGCGACGAAAGCGTGCGCGAAGCCGCCGCGCAAAGCCTCAGCGAACTCAAGACCGCCGAGGCCGGGCGCTTGCTGCTGCCCTGGGCGCAGCACGCCGACACCTTCGTCCGCCGCAGTGCCCTGCGCGCCCTGCGCGAACTGCGCCTGGACGAAAGCGTGGCGCCGGCCCTGGCCGCGCTGGACGATGCCGATGCCGGCGTGCGCCGCGAGGCGGTGGGCATCCTCGGCTGGCTCAAGCGCATCGAGGCCCTGCCGCGCCTGGCCGCCCTGGCCAGCGACGATGCCGACAGCGAAGTGCGCCGCGCCGCCGCCGGCGCCCTCGGCCTGGCCAGCGACGCCAGCGTGCTGCCGGCCCTGCGCGCCGCGCTGAACGACAAGGCCTGGAAGGTCCGCGAGGAAGCCGCCGGCACCCTCGGCAAGCTTGGCCTGCAGGAAGCCGGCGAAGCCTTGCTGCAGGCGCTGCAGGACGACTTCTGGCAGGTGCGCCTGCGCGCCGCCCGCGCCCTCGGCAACCTGCGCTACCAGGCCGCCCGCGAGGCGCTGCAGGCACTGCTCGGCCACGCCATCAGCAACCTGCGCAAGGAAGCCGCGCTGGCCCTCGGCGAACTCGGCGACATCCGCGCCCTGCCCGCCCTGCAAGCGGCCCAGGCCGATGGCGACCCGGAAGTGCGCAAGGCCGTGCGCATCGCCCTCACCCAGTTGGGCGCGCCGGCATGAACGCGCCCCGTGCCCTGCACCGCTCCAGCGCCGGGCGCGAGCTGCGCATCGACTGGGACGACGGCGAGGTGCAGCACATCGCCTTCGCCCGCCTGCGCGGCGCCTGCCCCTGCTCGCAGTGCCGCGCGGCGCGCCTGCAGGGGCGCATCGCGCTGGTCGGCGCCGAGGTCGGGCTGAGCGCCGTCAACCCGCAGGGCTACGGCGTGCAGCTGGTGTTCGACGACGGCCACGAGCGCGGCATCTACCCCTGGAGCTACCTGCGCCAGCTGGGCTGAACCGCTACCACTCGCCGATGCGCACCAGCTTGCCGCCTTCCGGCTCGCCGTAGCGGAAGGCCTGGCCGCGCAGGTCGATCTCCTCGTTGCTGATGGTGGTGCGCCGCTTCAGGCCGCGCAGCCACTGGAACAGGTAGGCCTGGTGCTGCTCGCGGACGTCCGCATGGGCCGGATCGGCGCCCAGGTCGCGCAGTTCGCCCGGGTCCGCCTGCAGGTCGAACAACTGCGGGCGGAAGCCGTCGTAGGCCAGGTACTTCCAGCGCTCGCTGCGCACCATGTACATGCGGCAGGCGTCGATGGGCCGGCCCAGGCGCTCGCGGGCCGGGGCCTGGAAGGCGTAGTCGTATTCGGCGATGGCGTATTCGCGCCAGTCCGCCGGCCTGTGGCCATGCAGCAGCGGCAGCAGCGAGCGGCCCTCGACGCGGTGCGCCGCGCCCGGCACGGCGAAGGCGTCGAGCAGGGTCGGCAGCACATCGATGGACTGCACCAGCGCCTGCTCCACCGTGCCCCGCGTGGTATCGGCGGCGGCGCGCGGGTCGCGAACCAGCAGCGGCACGCCCACCGCCGGCTCCAGCAGGAACTCCTTCTCGCCCAGGCCGTGGTCGCCCAGGTAGTCGCCGTGGTCGCTGGTGAATACGATCAGGGTGTCGTCCCAGCGGCCGCTGCCCTGCATGTGGTCGAACAGCCGGCCGAGCTGGTCGTCGATCTGCCTGATGAGCCCCATGTAGGTGGGGATCACGGTGTTGCGCACGTCCTCGCGGGAGAAGTTCAGGCTCTCCTGGTGCTGCTGGAAGGCCTGGTACACCGGGTGCCGGCTCTCCTCGCCCGGCGCCGCGCGCAGTACCGGCTGCACATGCTCGGGGCCGTACAGCGCGTGGTAGGGGGCGGGCGCGATATAGGGCCAGTGCGGCTTGATGTACGACAGGTGCAGGCACCAGGGCCGCTCACCCTGCTCGCGCATGAAGTCGATGGCGCGGCCGGTGGTATAGACGGTCTCGCTGTGCTGCTCCGGCAGGCGCGTGGGCAGCCCGGAGTTGCGCATCTGCCAGCCGCTGAGCAGTTCGCCGTTGGCGCCCTCGGCGGCGTTGGCCCAGTCGTGCCAGGGATTGTCGCCGGTATAGCCGAGGCTGCGCAGGTAGTGGGTGTAGGGCGCGCTTTCACGCTTGTCGGCGAACAGTTCGCCGTCGGGGTAGATGCCGTCGTTGCGGTCGTAGGGCTCGAAGCCGGCCTCGGCCAGTTGCAGGCCACGCTCGCTCTGCGGGTCCACGCCCAGCGCCTGCATGCCTTCGAGGTTGGCGGTGGCGTGGGTCTTGCCCACCAGCGCGGTGCGGATGCCGGCCGGGCGCAGGTAGTCGCCCAGGGTCAGCTCCTCCAGCGGCAGCGGCACGGCGTTCCAGCTCACCTGGTGGCTGCTGACGTAGCGCCCGGTGTAGGACGACATCCGCGAAGGCCCGCAGATGGTGCCCTGGGTGTAGGCCCGGGCGAAGCGCACGCCCTCGGCGGCCAGGCGGTCGATGTTCGGCGTGTGCAGGTGCGGGTGGCCGTAGCAGGACAGGTAATCGCGACGCAGTTGGTCGCACATGATGTAGAGGACGTTGCGGATGGGCTGGGGCTGGCTCATGGGGCGTTCGGCATGACGGATGGAGCCGCCATTTCGCCGGCTGCCGGGCCGGGTGACAAACGCATTTGCAGCAAGATTTGCATGCAGGGAATGCAATGGGGTCGTGGTGTGGGAGCGAGCTTGCTCGCGAATGGAGTTTCCCGGTTGAACTGGTGTTGGGTTTGAGAGCGCCCTCTCCCTAACCCTCTCCCTGAAGGGAGAGGGGACCGTTCGGTGTGCTTGGATGTTCTGGAGTCATCCGGCAGCACCGAAGGTTTCCGACTGAAGCCATTCCTCCTCTCGGCACGGACTGCCCCCTCTCCCTTCAGGGAGAGGGCTGGGGAGAGGGAGCGGAGTAAACCCACTACGCCATAACCGCCGGTGAACTCCATTCACGAGCAAGCTCGCTCCTACGAAGAGCAGCAAGACAGTTGCTCCTACACCGTCTCCTCGTCGATCCGCTGCAGCTCCCCGATCATCGCCTCGGCCAGCGGCGACAGGCTGTAGCCCGCGCGGTACACGATGCCGTAGCGCGTATGCAGCTCCTCCAGGTCCTCCGGCAGCTCCGCCACCGTCAGCGCCACCAGCGGCTCCCCGGCGCCCTGGCCCAGGCCGCTGGCGATGCCGATGGCGTTGGAGGCCAGCACCACGGCGTTCAGGCCATGGCCGTTCTCGCACTCGATGTCCGGGCGGAAGTCCGGGCGGCCGCTGAGGTCCACCAGTACCTTGCGCAGGTTCGGCGGGCTGAGGTTGGTGGCGATGGGATAGCTGAGCAGTTCCGCCGCGCTCACCGTGCCGCGGCCGGCCAGCGGGTGGCCGGGGCGGCAGCAGAAGTGCCACTTGCGCGGCTTCAGGCGCAGGGTGCGGTACTCGGGGTTGGCCTCGAAGTGGCGGGTGTCGGCGACGAAGAACTCGAAGTCCTCGCCCTGCAGGCGCTTGCCCAGCACCTGCCAGTGCTCCACCTGGAAGACCACCCGCGCCTTGGGGTAGCGGCCGTTGAACGCGGCTATGGCCCGTGGCACCAGCCAGGTCGCCGGTGCCGGCCCCGCGCCGAAGCGCAGCTCGCCCGCCTCCAGGCCGTTGAACAGGGCGATCTCGTTGGCCAGCTTGTGCGCGCCGCTGACCAGCCGGCGCGCGTGCTCCAGCACGATCAGGCCCTGCTTGGTGGGGTTGAGTTCCTTGCTCGCGCGGTCCACCAGGCGGCAGCCGGCGCTGTGCTCCAGGGCCTGGATGCTGCGACTGAAGGCCGATTGCGACAGGCACACGGCGTCGGCCGCGGCGACGAAGCTGCGGTGCTCGGCAAGGGCGATGAAGTGGCGGAGCTGGCGAAGGTCTATATGCATTTTCTACATAAAAAATATTGGGCAAATGCAATTGTCCGAAGGTGGACGGCCTTCTTATAAAGGCAATCTCTTATTCCGTAAATAAATCGAAATACATAAATAAAGATCGATACGGAATAAAAAAGATTGCAGGCCGACGAGCCGGTCCTGCGCGACACGACCTCTTCTCCAGGACCATCCCATGCACCACCGAGATTCCGCGCCCCGCTTCCGCCGCCGGCTGTTGCCGCTGTCCATCCTGCTGGCCTCCGGCGGCCTGGCCATGGGCGCCTTGCACGCCGAGGAAGCCACCCCGCAGGACGCCGCCACCCAAGCCCAGGCCCAGGGCGAAGCCAGCACCCTGGGCACCGTCACCGTGACCTCGCGGCGCCGCGAAGAGAACTCCCAGGACGTGCCCACCGCCATGAGCGTGCTCGGCGGCGAGACACTGGAAAGCCAGCGCATCTACCGCGTGCAGGACCTGCAGCAGCTGGTGCCCAGCACCAACGTCGCCTACGTCCACGCGCGGCAGTCCAGCGTGTCCATCCGCGGCCTGGGCAACAACCCGGCCAGCGACGGCCTGGAAGGCAGCGTCGGCCTGTACCTGGACAACGTCTACCTGGGCCGCCCCGGCATGGCCTCCTTCGACCTGCTGGACATCGAGCAGCTGGAGGTGCTGCGCGGGCCCCAGGGCACGCTGTTCGGCAAGAACACCACCGCCGGGGTGATCAACATCTCCACCCGCCTGCCCAGCTTCACCCCCGAGCGCAGCGTCGAGGTGTCCGGCGGCGAGGACGGCTACTTCCAGGGCAAGGCCACGGTTTCCGGGCCGCTCACCGACGAGCTGGCCGGGCGCTTCTCGGCCTACCGCACCCGCGACGACGGCTACGTGAAGAACGTCTTCGACGGCAACACCCTCAACGGTGGCGCCCGCCAGGGCTTCCGCGGCCAGCTGCTGTACAAGCCCGACGAGGACTTCAGCCTGCGCTGGATCGGCGACTACAACGAGGAGAACTCCAGCAACGGCATCCTCACCCTGTTCAGCACCGGGCCGACCATCAATGGCGTCAACCGCTACGAGCAGCGCGCCCGCGCCGCCGGCGCCAGCCTGGTATACGGCGACGACCGCAAGGTCAACTTCGACGCCGCCCAGCGCGTCACCGTGTTCCAGGGCGGCACTTCGCTTGAGGCCAACTGGAAGCTGGCCAACGACTTCACCCTGACCTCCATCAGCGCCTACCGCTGGTGGGACTTCACCCCGCGCAACGACGACGGCCTGAACGTGGCCGCGGCCTACAACGCCGGCGTCTCGGTGCGCGACAAGCAGTGGTCGCAGGAGCTGCGCCTGGCCTCGCCCACCGGCGGCTTCTTCGACTACGTGCTGGGCGCCTACTACTTCGGCCAGGACCTGGACAACCACTCCTTCAACCTCTACGGCCCGCAGGCGGACATCTGGAACGGCACCGCCACGGGCGCGCTGGCCAACGTCACCAGCCTGGGCGACGGGCACATCGACACCGACAGCTACGCGCTGTTCGCCCAGGGTACCTGGCACCTGACCGACCGCCTGGACTTCACCGCCGGCCTGCGCGGCACCTACGAGGAGAAATCCGCCTCGGTCGGCCGCGATGCGCCACTCGGCGGGGCCACCGTCAGCGGCGCCGCCCTGGCTGCGCGCAATGGCCGGGCCGGCGCCTACGATTCCGGCGACCTTTCGGTGTACAGCTTCTCGCCCTCGGGCCTGCTCAGCCTGAACTACCACTTCACGGACAACCTGATGGGCTACGCCTCGCTGTCCCACGGCGAGAAGTCCGGCGGGGTGAACCTGACCGTGGCCAGCGCCCCCACCGCCGGCGCCGACTCCCTGCTGGTGGGCAGCGAGCGGGCCAACGACGCCGAGCTGGGGATCAAGAGCACGCTGTTCGACCATCGCCTGATCCTCAACGCCAACCTGTTCGCCACCGTGGTCCACGGCTACCAGGCCAACGCCTACGACGAGGCCACCCGCACCTCCTACCTGACCAACGCCGGCGACGTGCGCTCGCGCGGGGTGGAGTTCGAGGCCACCGCCCTGCCCGTCCGCGGGCTGACGCTGAACCTCAACGGCTCCTACAACGACGTGCGCTACCTGTCGTACAAGAACGCCCCCTGCCCGCCGGAAGTCGGCTTCCAGGCCGGCGCGCCGGCCTCCTGCGACCTCAGCGGCCACCAGGTGGTGGGCGCCTCCAAGTACATCTTCAACGCCAACGGCGAATACAAGTGGCGCCTGGAAGACAACCTGGAGCCCTACGTCACCGCCAGCTACGCCTTCCGCTCCAAGGCGGTGGGCACCATCGACGACTCCGACTACGGGCAGATCCCCAGCTACGCCATCGTCAACACCGCACTGGGCCTGCGCGGCGACTACGGCGACGGCCGCTGGGACCTGTCGCTGTGGCTGAAGAACGCCTTCGACAAGACCTACTACACCAGCCTGTGGAACTCGGCCAACGGCGGCTACGCCGGCGTGCTGGGCACCCCGCGCACCCTGGGCGTAACCGCCCGCTATGACTTCTGACCCCCGCTAGGAGCACTGCCATGAAGCACACCCGCGCCACCGCCCTGCTCGCCTTCTCCGCCTCGCTGCTGGCCACCGCCGTCAGCGCCGCCCCCAGCGTGTTCCCCACCGGGGTGACGCGCTACGACCCGCAGAAAGCCTTCAACCAGTACGTGATCTTCAGCGGCGCCGACAACCGGACGCACCTGATCGACATGAACGGCAACGAGGTGAAGCGCTGGGACCGCCCCGGCTTCCCCTCGGCCATCCTCGACCCGAAACTCGCCAATGGCGAACGCGGCCACGTGCTGCTGCAGACCGCCGACCTGGCCGACCCGGGCAAGCTCTCCTCGGCCGGCAACGGCCTGCGCAACCAGGCCGTGGGCGAGCTGGACTGGGCCGGCAAGACCGTCTGGCAATGGGGCGACCAGGCCCCCGGCGGCGCCGCCCGCCAGCACCACGACCTGCGCCGGCTGGCCAACGGCAACACCCTGGTGCTGGCCAACCGCGTGCACGCGGTGAAGGGCTTCGAGGTGCCGGAGGTGATCGACGACGTGATCTACGAGGTCACCCCGCAAGGCAAGGTGGCCTGGAGCTGGACCGCCTCCGAGCACCTGCACGAGTTCGGCTTCAGCGCCGAGCAGCTCAAGCTGGTGCACGGCACCAAGAACCCCGACTACCTGCACATCAACAACCTCGCGCCGCTGGGCCCGAACCGCTGGTACGCCGCCGGCGACAAGCGCTTCGCCCCGGACAACCTGCTGTTCGATTCGCGCAACGCCAACTTCATCGCCATCATCGACAAGGCCAGCGGCAAGGTGGCCTGGCGCCTGGGCCCGAACCTGCCGCCGATCGACCCGCGCAACGCGCAGAAGCTGCCGCGCCCGGTGGACCAGATCAGCGGCCAGCACGACGCCCACCTCATCCCCGAGGGCCTGCCGGGCGCCGGCAACCTGCTGGTGTTCGACAACCAGGGCGACGCCGGCTACCCCTCGGTGCAGCGCGGGGTGATCTCCGGCTCGCGGGTGCTGGAGATCGACCCGCTGAAGAACCAGATCGTCTGGCAGTACACCGCGGAAAGCTCGAAGCAGCCGGGCTGGGCCTTCTTCAGCTCGTTCATCAGCAGCGCCCGGCGCCTGCCCAACGGCAACACGCTGATCGACGAGGGGCAGAACGGCCGCTTCTTCCAGGTCACCTCGGCGGGCGAGATCGTCTGGGAATACGTCAGCCCCTACTTCGGCAAGGCGCCGCTGGGCGACGCCATCAGCAACTGGGTGTACCGCGCCTTGCCGGTGGACTACAGCTGGGTGCCCGAAGGCACGCCGCGCGAGGAAAAGGCAGTGCAGGCCGCGGTGCCGGGCGCGCCGGCCGTCACCGCGGCGCGCTGAGCCGCGGCGGGAGCCCTGTCGCGATGCCTGAGGATCGGCGCGGCCGGGGGGCATCGCGGACGGAGTCCGCTCCTGCATCCGTGCATCCTGGAACCGTAGGAGCGGACTCCGTCCGCGATTCGGCGGATAACGCCGTAGGCGTTATGCGCCCTACGGGGAGCCCGGGAGCTTCGTGGTTTCGCATCGCACCGGACGGTCCCCTCATCAGCCGGCAAACTCGTAGGGCGAATAACCGTTCGCGGTTATCCGCCGTCGGCCGTGCCACCGGGGCGTCCGGCGTGGCCGGTGAATCCAATCGCGGCCGGAGTCCGCTCCTACGACCGTGCCTCCTGGAGCCGTAGGAGGACTCCGTCCGCGATCTGGCGCCTTCACCCCCGGCTCGCCAGGCGGTACTGCTCCGGCGTGGTGCCGGCCTGGCGGCGGAACATGGCGATGAACGCCGAGGCGCTGCTGTAGCCCAGGTCGAAGGCGATCTCCTGCACCCCGCGCCCGGCTTCCAGCGCCTCGATAGCGGCGAGGAAGCGCAGGCGCTGGCGCCATTCGCCGAAGCTCATGCCCAGCTCGCGCTGGCACATGCGCGCCAGGGTGCGCTCGGTGCTGTGCACCTGCCTGGCCCAGTCGGCCAGGGCGCGGTTGTCGCCGGGCTCGGCCTGCAGCGCGGCGAGCAGCTCGCCCAGTTGTGCGCTCTGGGCGAACGGCAGGTAGTCCTCGCGGCAGGGCGAGGCCTTCAGCTGGTCCAGCACCACCTGGGCCAGGCGCCGGTCGGCCGCGCTCTCGGGGATGTTCACCCCGCGCGCGGCGAAGTCGTTGAGGATGGCCTTGAGGATGTCGCCGATCTGCAGCGTGCAGGGCGAGGCCGGCAGTTGGCGGGCCAGCTCGGCGCTGACGTACAGCGAGCGGTAGACGATGGCCTCGCGGTTGTAGCAGCCGTGCTCCACGCCCGGCGGCACCCACACCGCGTACTGCGGCGGCGAGAGGAAGCGCTGGCCGCCGACGTCCAGCTGCATCACCCCGTGGGAGGCGTAGTTGAGCTGGCCCCAGGGGTGGCTGTGGGGCGCCGAATGGGTGTCGGCGCCGAACTCGTCGTAGCGGAAGTACAAGGGCGCCGGCAGGGCCTGGTGGTCCGGCAGCGGCAGGGGGATGTATTTCTTCGTGGGCATGTCCGGATGGCGCGGCGAGTTGTCCGGAACGAAGTATAAGCGCCAATCCGGACGGCGGGACAATGGCGCCCGTCCTTCAGAGATGTCCGCTGCAATGACTTATTTCTTCCCGCTCTTCGCCGTGCTCGTATGGGCCGGCAACACCGTGGTCAACAAGCTCGCCGTGGGCCGCATCGCCCCGGCCGAGATCGGCTTCTTCCGCTGGCTGGTGGTGGCCGTGCTGCTCACGCCCTTCGTGCTGCGCCCGCTGCTGGCGCGGCGCGCCGAGATAGCGCCGCTGCTGCCGAAGATCGTCGCGCTGGGCCTGCTGGGCATGGCCGTGTACCAGAGCCTGGCCTACTACGCCGCGGCGCTGACCAGCGCCACCAACATGGGCATCATCCTCGCGCTGATGCCGCTGATGTCCATGGGCCTGGCCAGCGCCCTGCTCGGCCAGCGGCTCAATGCCGGCGGCGTGCTCGGCTCGCTGCTGTCGCTGCTGGGCGTGCTGCTGGTGATCGCCCATGGCGAACTGGGCAGCCTGCTGCACCAGGGCATCGGCCTGGGCGACGGCATGATGCTGGTGGCCACCCTCGCCTACGGCCTGTACGGCGTGCTGCTGAAGAAATGGCAGGTGCGCCTGCCGGGGCTGCAGCTGCTGTACCTGCAGGTGCTGGTGGCGGTGCTGGCGATGCTGCCGATGTACCTGCTCTCGCCGCACCACGGCCTGGACGCCGGCAACCTGCCGCTGGTGGCCTACGCCGGCCTGCTGGCCTCCATAGTCGCGCCCCTGGCGTGGATGCGCGGCGTGCAGGAGATGGGGCCGAACCGCATGGCGCTGTTCTTCAACCTGCTGCCGCTGGTGACCGCGGCCATCGCCGCGGTGATCCTCGACGAGCGCCTGGGCGTGCACCACCTGTACGGCGGCGCCCTGACCCTGGCCGGGGTGCTTCTTGCCGAACGTTGGCGGCCTCGGCCGGCGGCGGGTCTGGCTGCCGACTGAGGCCTATCGCGGATGAATCCGCTCCTACAGGTGCCTCCCGGAAACCTGTAGGAGCGGGCCCTGCCCGCGATTTCGCGCGCAGGGCGCGCTCCTACACGAGGGTTCGGAGTAGGGACAACTATCTTGCGCGGGGTGCTCTTCGTAGGAGCGAGCTTGCTCGCGAACCAGCCCCGCTGCGGAATCTGTTCGCGAGCAAGCTCGCTCCTACAGGTCGGCCTCCGACACCAACGTGGCCACCAGTTCCGCCGCCGGCAGCTCGCGGGCCAGGGGCGCGCCCTGGCCGGCCCATTGCACGGCGAAGTCGCCGTTGCCCGCGGCCTGGGCCGCGGCGACCAGCGCCTTGGTGGCGTCGTAGACCATGGGGTAGTCCGGCAGCGCCGGGGCATCGGCGCGCTGCAGGTCGCTGAACAGGCGGTTGGGCAGGCCGCGCGCCGGGCGCCCGGAAATCGCTGCCGTGACTTCGGTGCGCCAGGCCCGCTCGCTGCGCAGCGCCGCACGGTAGGCGGCGTTGGCCGAGGACTCCGGGCAGGCGACGAAGGCCGTGCCCATCTGCACCGCCTGGGCCCCCAGTTCGAAGGCGGCGCGGATGCCGCGGCCGTCCATGATGCCGCCGGCGGCGATCACCGGGATCTCCAGCGCCGGCACCAGGCTGCCGACCAGCGCCAGGGAGCCGATGCGGTCATCGTGCTCGCGGTCGAAGATGCCGCGGTGGCCACCCGCCTCGTAGCCCTGGGCGACCACCGCATGTAGCCCTGCGGCCTCGATGGCGCGGGCCTCCGCCAGGTGGGTGGCGCAGCCCAGCAGGACGATGCCGGCGGCCTTCAGCCGGTCGATCCAGCCCTGTCCGGGCAGGCCGAAGTGGAAGCTGACCACCGCCGGGCGCTCTTCCAGCAGCACCTCCAGCATCTGCGGGTCGTCGACGAAGCTGCGGTAGATCTCCCGCAGCGCCGCCGGCGGCTCGCCGCCCAGCTCCTCGAACAGCGGCCGCAGGTGTTCCAGCCAGGCCGCCTCGCGGGCGGCATCGGCGCGGCCCGGGCGATGGCAGAAGAAGTTGTAGTTCACCGGCTTGCTGCTCAGCGCGCGGACCTGGGCGATCAGCTCGCGGGCCTGGGCCGGGGTGCTGGCGCCCAGGCCGATGGAGCCCAGGGCGCCGGCGTTGGACACCGCGGCGGCCAGCGCCGGGGTGGAAACGCCGACCATGGGCGCCTGGATGATGGGGTGGTCGACGCCGAGCAGTTCGCGAAGGGACATGGCGATGATCTCTTGGGGTGATCGATGGTTGACTTAAAATCTCATACAGAGAATATTCTGCGCAATACATTCTCAAGCAGAGATCACCGATGGACCTTTCCAGCCTGGAAATCTTCCGCTGCGTCGCCGAGGAGCAGAGCGTGACCCGCGCCGCCGCGCGCCTGCAGCGGGTGCAATCGAACGTCACCACGCGCATCCGCCAGCTGGAGGAAGACCTGGGCGTGGCGCTGTTCCTGCGCGACGGCAAGCGCATGGCGCTGACCGACCAGGGCCGCGACTTCCTCGCCTATGCCGGGCAGCTCCTGGCCCTGGCCGCCGAGGCGCGGCAGTCGCTGCACCCGCGGGAGGCCAGCGGCAGCCTGCGCCTGGGCAGCATGGAAAGCACCGCCGCCAGCCGCCTGCCCGGGCCGCTGGCGAGCTTCCACAAGGCCTGCCCGCAGGTGCAGCTGGAAGTCGGCACCGGCACCAGCCAGGCGCTGGTGGACGGCGTGCTGTCGCGGCGCCTGGATTGCGCGCTCATCGCCCACCCCGATGCCCTGCGCGCCGAACCCGGCTTCGCGGCGGCCCTGGAGCGCGGCCTGCAGGGCGAGGCGGTGTTCCGCGAGGAACTGCTGCTGGCCCTGCCCGGCTGCCACCCGCCGGTGCGCGGGCCCGGCGATGTGAAGGTGCGCAGCCTGGCCGGCTTCGCCCGCGGCTGCACCTACCGGCAGATCGCCGAGGACTGGCTGAACGCCGAGGGGCCGCGCGTGCAGGTGCAGGAGGTGGGCTCCTACCATGCCATCCTCGCCTGCGTCGCCGCCGGTTCCTGCGTCGGCATCCTGCCGCGCTCGCTGCTCGACCTGCAGCGCGAGCCCCCGGCGGTGCAACTGCTGCCGCTGATGACCGTGGACACCCTGCTGGTCTGGCGCGAAGGCTACGCCACCGGCGCCTTCGCACGCTTCCGCGAAAGCCTGGAGGCCGCCTCATGAACTCGCGCAGGGAACTCGCGCTGGCGCTGAGCGCCGCGCTCATCCTGGCCATCGGCATGGGCTTCGGCCGCTTCGCCTTCACCGGGCTCTACCCGCTGATGGTCGGCGAAGGCGTGCTGAGCGTGAACGGCGGCTCCCTGGCGGCCTCGGCCAACTACGCCGGCTACCTGCTCGGCGCGCTGGCCCTGGCGCGCAGCCCGGAACGCCTGGCGCCGCTACTGTGCCGGGTCGCGCTGCTGGGCACCCTGCTGGGGCTGGCGGCCATGGCCGTGCCGGCGCCGGCCTGGTTCGCCATCGGCGTGCGCCTGCTGGCCGGGGTGCTCAGCGCCGTGGCCCTGGTGGGCGCCTCGGTGTGGCTGCTGCACGTGATGCAGCAGCACCGCGGCGCGCCGCTGATGTTCTCCGGCGTGGGCGTGGGCATCCTGCTGTCCGCCGAGCTGATCGCCGGCGGCCATGGCGCGGGCCTGGGCAGCCCGGCGATCTGGCTGCTGCTGGCCGGCGCCGGGGCCGTCCTCGCCCTGCTGGCCTGGCCGGCGCTGGGCCGCCCGGCGGCCGCCGGCACGCTCCACGCCCCGGCGCAGGCACCGGCGTTCGCGCCCATGCCGGCGGCGAGCCTGCTGCTGATCTACGGCCTGGCCGGCTTCGGCTACATCATCACCGCCACCTACCTGCCGCTGCTGATGCGCGGCGGCGCGCTGTCGCCGCTACAGGCCTGGGCGGTGTTCGGCCTGGCGGCGGCGCCGTCGTGCTTCTTCTGGCACTGGCTGCACCTGCGCCTGGGCACGCGCCGGGCGCTGGCGGCGAACCTGCTGGTCCAGGCGCTGGGGGTGATCCTGCCGGTGCTGCAGCACAGCGCCCCGGCCTACCTGGCCAGCGCCCTGCTGGTGGGCGGCACCTTCATGGGCACGCCGACCATCGCCCTGCCCGCCGCGCGCCTGGCGGCGGCGAAGGTGCGCTTCAACATGCTGGCGGCCATGACCGCGGTATACGGCGTGGGGCAGATCGTCGGGCCGCTGGCCTCCAGCGCGCTCTACCACCTGGACGGCAGCTTCAGCCCGGCGCTGCTGGCGGCCGGCGCCGCCCTGCTGCTGGGGGCGGCCTGCACCTGGCAGCCGGCGCGGGCCGCCGCAAGCTGCCCGCGCTGAGCCTCAGGCGTCGCCCTGGCGCTGGCGCTTGCGGTGCTCGGCGACCTTGTGGCGGTTGCCGCACAGGGCCATGCTGCACCAGCGCCGGCGGTGCGACTTGGTGCGGTCATAGAACCACAGGGTGCAGTCCGGGTGCTCGCACACGCGGACCAGCTCGAAATCCCCTTCGGCAAGCAACTGCGCGCCCTGCTCCGCCAGCGGCGCCAGCAGCCATTCGGCGCCGGGCTTCACGGCCTGGTGGCGCAGGTGCGCGCCCTGCCCGTCCCAATCCAACTGCGGATAGCTGGCGACCTTGCACAGGAAGGCATTGAAGCGCGCCGGGTCGGCCGGCTCGCCACGCTTGCGCTTGCCCACCAGCTCGCGCAGGGTCTCGCGCAGCTCGATGGCGGCGGCCAGCAGCTCACCCTCGGCGAATTCCGCGCCCTCCGCCGGCAGGCCCACCAGGCGCAGCCAGTGCTGCACATCGGCGTCGCTGTGCCAGGCGTCGGAGACCGACAGGGCCGCGGCATCGGCGCGGCTCAGGCTGTTGAGCAGGTCCAGCACCGGGTGGTCGGCGAGGATGTAGGGCGGTTGGGGGGTGGTTTCGCGCATGCTCGCTCCGGGGTCGGGTGTCGAAGCCCATGGTAACCCTCGTCCAGGCGTTTTCAAGTTACAGCATCGGGCGACTGGCGGGCCGCGCCAGCCTGGCCAAGACTGTTCAGTCCCCTTCCCTGATCAGGAGCCCTGCCATGTCCATCGACAACGTGCTGTACCGCGCCTACGCCGAAGCCACCGGTGGCCGCGAGGGCCGCGCCATTTCCTCCGACGGCGTGCTCGACGTGGAGCTGACCACGCCCAAGGAACTGGGCGGCAACGGCGAGCGCGGCACCAACCCGGAGCAGCTGTTCGCCGCCGGCTACTCGGCGTGCTTCCTCGGCGCCATGAAGTTCGTCGCCGCCCGCGACAAGCTGGCGATACCCAAGGACCCGTCCATCGAAGGCGTGGTCGGCATCGGCCCGGTGCCCACCGGCTTCGCCATCGAGGTGGAACTGCGCATCTCCCTGCCCGGCCTGCCGCGCGACCAGGCGCAGACCCTGGTGGACCGCGCGCACATCGTCTGCCCCTACTCCAACGCCACCCGCGGCAACATCGACGTCACCCTGACCATCCTCGACTGAGCCCCGCCCCGGCTGCGGCGCCCGCCGCAGCCGCCCTTCCCCCTTCCCTGCCAAGGCCTATCCCGGATGCCGGGCTGCGCCTGTCCGGACGAACGGCCGTGTAACTCCTTAAGTAGTTATTGACAGGTTACAAGGTGAGCACAGAATACAACCTTTAGTAACCGTATAAACACGCTTAGAGAGTTACAGAGGTAACCCGCCATGTTCGCCCGACTGCTGCACCGGCTCTTCCCGCACCCCGCCGAAAAGGACCTGGACCGCTGGGCCGACGACCTCGCCGCCGAACGCCGCTGGCGCGCCAGCCCGGCCGCGCGGGCCCGCTACTACGCCCTGCCCGGCAGCCTGCCGCGGCAACCCCGGCGGCGCTAGAGCGCCGGCAACTGGCGGAAGCTCACCGCCAGGCGGTTCCAGCAGTTGATGGCGGAAATGGCCACGGTCAGGTCCACCGCCTCGCGCTCGTCGAACTGGCTGCGCAGTTGCTGGTAGACCTCGTCGGGCACGTTGGACTGCGACAGCAGCGTCACCGACTCGCACCAGGCCAGCGCGGCCCGCTCGCGCTCAGTGAAGAAGGGCGAGTCGCGCCACACCGCCACCGCGTACAGGCGCCGCTCCGACTCGCCGCTGCGCCGCGCCTCCAGGGCGTGCATGTCGGCGCAGAACGCGCAGTTGTTGACCTGCGAGACGCGCACCTTGACCAGCTCCAGCAAGGGCTTCTCGATGGACAGGTCAAAGGTCGCCGCCTCCAGCGCCAGGATCGCCTTGAGCGCCTCCGGCGAGGCCGTGTAGTAGTCCAGGCGTGGTTCCATGGCGGATTCCTCGGAAGTGGATGAAGGCCATTCTGCCGGGCGCGTGGCTGCGCCAGGGTGGCCAATCGGACGAAAAACACCTACGCAACTTCGCACCCACGCCAGCCGCTGGCTACTCTTGCGCCAATACAGAGCGGGCGCGGAGAGGCATTCATGGAGTTGCACATCGTCATCCAGGGCCAGAAGGACCTTGGCGGGCAACTCTACGCGCAGCTGCGCGAGGCCATCGACAGCGGGCGCCTGGCCGCCGGCGCGCGGCTGCCGCCCAGCCGCCTGCTGGCCGAGCAGTTGGGCCTGTCGCGCAAGACGGTGTCGGACATCTACGCCCAGCTCACCTACGAGGGCCTGCTGGTCGGCCGCGTCGGCAGCGGCACCTTCGTCAACGCCCGGGCGCCGCGCCACGAGCGGCGCCCGCAGGCCATCCGCTACGCCGCCCAGGACGCCATCGACACCTGGCAGGCGCTGCAGACGCGCATCGTCCATCCCCACGCCGGCGCCACCCTGCGCGCCGATTTCCTCGGCGGAGCCAGCAGCCTCGCCAGCTTCCCCCACGAGGACTGGCGCCGCTGCGTGCACTTCGCCCTGCGCCAGATGCAGGGCCCGCGGGCGGTCTACTCGCAACCCGAGGGCCTGCCCAGCCTGCGCGACGCCATCGCCCGGCACATCGCCTACAGCCGTGGCGTGCAGTGCCGCGACGAGGACATCATCGTCTGCAACGGCGCCCAGCAGGCCCTCGACCTGCTGGCCCGGGTGCTGGTGCGCCCCGGCACCCGGGTGGCCATGGAGGACCCCGGCTACCCGCCGGCGCGCCTGCAGTTCGCCATGCAGGGCGCGGAGATCGCCAGCGTGCCGGTGGACGCCGAGGGCCTGTGCGTGGAGCGCATTCCCGACGGCACCCAGCTGATCTACTGCACCCCGGCGCACCAGTTCCCGCTGGGCATGCCCATGGGCGAGGCGCGCCGCCAGGCCCTGCTGGCGCGCGCCGCCGAGCTGGGCGCGGTGATAATCGAGGACGACTACGACAGCGAGTTCCGCTACGCGGGCCGCCCCCACGAGACGCTGCACAGCCTCGACCGCCAGGGCCTGGTGGCCTACGTCGGGACCTTCTCCAAGACGCTGCTGCCGGAGCTGCGCCTGGGCTACCTGGTGGTGCCGCCGGGCCTGCGCCCGGCGCTGCTGCGCGCCCGCCAGCTGAACGACTGGCACAGCTCGACCCTGGCGCAGTGGGCGCTGGCGAAGTTCATCGGCGACGGCTGCTTGCTCAAGCACATCCGCCGCTGCCACGGCATCTACGCCAGCCGCCGCGAACGCATCCTGGCGCGGGTCGAGGGCGACCTGGCGCCCTGGCTGCAGGCGGTGCCGTCCAACGCCGGCTTCCACCTGGCGCTGCTGTTCCGGGTGCCGGTGAAGCTGCCGCTGCTGGTGGAGCTGGCGCGCAAGCTGGAAGTGGGCATCTACCCGCTGGACGGCTTCTACCACCGGGAGGAAGTGCGCCAAGGCCTGCTGATGGGCTTCGGCGCCATCGAGACGCTGGACATCGACCCGGCGCTGGACAAGCTGCGCGACCTGCTCCGGCAGATCGCCTGAAGCCACGCAGCCGCGCGCCTCAGAAGGCCGAGCGCACCACCCCGCCGTCGGCGCGCAGGGCCGCGCCGTTGGTGGCCGAGGACGCCTCGGAGCAGACGTAGACCACCAGGTTGGCCACCTCCTCGGGCGTGGTGAAGCGTTTGAGCAGCGAACTGGGCCGCGCGCTGCGGAAGAACTCCGCCTCGAACTCGGCGAAGGGCTTGCCACCGGACAGCTTGCCGACGAACTCGTCGACACCCTCGGAATGGGTCGGCCCCGGCAGCACCGCGTTGACCGTCACCCCGGTGCCCGCGCAGTCCTCGGCCAGGCCGCGGGACAGGCCGAGCTGGGCGGTCTTGGTGACGCCGTAGTGGATCATCTCCACCGGGATCTGCACGCCGCTCTCGCTGCTGATGAACACCACCCGCCCCCAGTTGCGCTGCTTCATGCCCGGCAGGTAGGCGCGGCTCAGGCGCACGCCGGACAGCAGGTTGACCTGCAGGAAGCGCTCCCAGTCCGCGTCGGGGATTTCCGCGAAGGGCTTGGGATCGAAGATGCCCAGGTTGTTCACCAGCACGTCCACCTGCGGATAGCGGCCCACCAGTTCGGCGATGGCGGCAGGTTGCGACAGGTCGCCGGCGAAGCCTTCGACGCGGGCGTCGGGCTGCCGCTCGCGCAGCCTGGCCAGGGCGTCGTCCACGGAGGCCTGGGTGCGGCCGTTGAGGATGACCCGCGCGCCCTCGCGGGCCAGGCCCTGGACGATGGCGAAACCGATGCCGCGGGTGGAGCCGCTGACCAGGGCGAGCTTGTCTTGCAGGTTGAAGTTCATGGTGCTGCTCCCGAACGGATTCTCGAGACGGAGGAAAGGACCGGACCCAGCAGCCTAGGCGCAACCGGCGGCCGCGTCCAAGCGACGGGGCGGATTGGACTGCCGGTTTTACCGCGGATTGTCCGTTATCCCCTGCCTGGCCGCCGCCTAGTATCCGCTTCACGAAATCCTTTCCCTTCCCTGGAGTCCCGCCATGCAACAACGCATCCTCGTCATCGGTTCCGGCTTCGCCGGCATGTGGGCCGCGCTGGCCGCCGCCCGCGTCCTCGACCAGCACGGCCGCAGCGCCGAAGTGGAAATCGCGCTGATTTCCCCCGAGCCCGTGCTGCACCTGCGCCCGCGCCTGCACGAGGCGGCGCCGGCCGGCATGACCACGCCGCTGCTGCCGCTGTTCGAGGCCGCCGGGGTGCGCTACCTGCAGGGCAGCGTCGAGCGCATCCACACCGGCGACCGCAGCGTCGAGGCCGTCGACGCCCACGGCGAACGCTTCACCCTCGCCTACGACCGCCTGGTGCTGACCACCGGCAGCCGCCTGTTCCGCCCGGCCATTGCGGGCCTGGCCGAGCACGCCTTCAGCATCGACCAGACCGACGAGGCCAGCGCCCTGGACGTGCACCTGGCGCGCCTGGCCGACCTGCCGCCGAGCGACGCGCGCAACACCGTGGTGGTGGCCGGCGGCGGCTTCACCGGCATCGAGATCGCCTGCGAGCTGCCCGCGCGGGTACGCCGCGTGCTCGGCGACGACGCCGAGGTGCGCGTGGTGATGGTCGAGCGCAGCCACGTGGTCGGCCCCGATCTGGGCCCCGGCCCGCGCCCGGTGATCGAGCAGGCCCTGGACGAACTGGGCGTGGTGCGCTTCCTCGGCGCCGCGGTCGAGGCCATCGATGCCAACGGCCTGACCACCGCCACCGGCGAGCGCATCGAGGCCAGGACGGTGATCTGGACCGCCGGCATGCGCGCCAGCCCGCTGACCGAGCAGGTCCCCGGCGAACGCGACGCCCTGGGCCGCCTGCACGTGGAGCGCGACCTGCGGGTCAAGGGCGCGGACGGCGTGTTCGCCGCCGGCGACGTGGCCCTGGCCCAGGTCGACGACCAGGGCAACCACGCCCTGATGTCCTGCCAGCACGCGATGAACATGGGCCGCAGCGCCGGCCACAACGTCGCCGCCGACCTGCTCGGCCTGCCCACCCAGGCCTACAGCCAGCCGGTCTACGTCACCTGCCTCGACCTGGGTCCCTGGGGCGCGGTCTACACCGAGGGCTGGGAACGCCAGGTCAAGCTGCAGGGCGCCGAGGCCAAGGCCCTCAAGCGCCGGATCAACACCGAATGGATCTACCCGCCCCAGCCCAGCCGCAAGGCCGCCCTGGAAGCCGCCGACCCGCAACGGGTGGTGGTGGCGTAGGGCGTATGACCGTTCGCGGTTATACGCCGCTACACCCATGCCATTCACCGACGCCATGGTCGGGCCTGGACTGCGCTTCCGGCCATGGCGATGGGTATCGCTTCGCTCCACCCATCCTACGGGAACCCAGAAAACAGCGTAGGACCTTGTCCGCGATAGCGGGAGGTTCCGGCGCGATTCGCGGATGAGATCCGCTCCTACGCCGCCCCCCCCCACACCATTCCCTGTAGGAGCGCGCCCTGCGCGCGAATCGCGGGCAGGGCCCGCTCCTACAGGTTGGCCGTCGCAACGGTGCCCGGGCCAACGGCGGATAACCGCGAACGGTTATTCGCCCTACGCTCGGGCGCAACTGTCTCGCAGGCTGCGCCGAGGGCTCTTCGTAGGATGGGTTGAGCCTTGGCGAAACCCATGCGGCCATGGTGATGGGTATCGCTCAACCCATCCTACGACGGTGTTCCTCCTCCACCTTGTAGGAGCGGACTCTGTCCGCGATTGCCGGGACCACCACGCCACTCCATCGGGGCGTCTCGTAAACCGCACCCATGAAAAAGGCCCGGGCACCGCAAGGTGCCCGGGCCTCTGCCAGCGGCGGCTGTCTGCGTGGTTACGGCATGACCGGCGGCAGGTACTGCAGGGTGGTCCCCAGCGCCCAGAGCAGGAACAGCACCAGGGGGATGTGCACCAGCAGCTGGACGAAGGAGAAGCCGATCAGGTCGCGGGCCTTCAGGCCCAGCACGCCGAGCAGCGGCAGCATGTAGAAGGGGTTGATCAGGTTCGGCAGCGCCTCGGCGGCGTTGTAGATCTGCACCGCCCAGCCCAGGTGGTAGTTCAGCTCGGTGGCCACCTGCATCACGTAGGGCGCCTCGATGATCCACTTGCCGCCGCCGGAGGGGATGAAGAAGCCCAGCACCGCGGAGTACACGCCCATCAGCAGCGCGTAGGTGTCGTGGGAGGCGATCTGCACGAAGAAGGTCGAGATGTGGTGCGCCACCGTGGCGCCGTCGGCGCCTTTCACCGTGGTCATGATGGCGGCGATGGAGCCGTACAGCGGGAACTGGATCAGCACCCCGGTGGTGGTCGGCACCGCGCGGGCCACGGCGTCGAGGAAGTTGCGCGGACGCCAGTGCAGCAGCGCGCCGACCATCAGGAACAGCAGGTTGTAGGTGTTCAGTCCGGAAATGGCGAGGATCGCCGGCTTGGTGGCGAACTCGTGGAACAGCCAGCCGGCCGCCAGGGCCACCAGCAGCAGGATCAGCAGCGGGCTGTGCTCCAGCCATTCGCCGGGGCGGCTGGGCTTGCTCATCTGCGGCGGGGTGAAGCTGACGTCGACGCCGCAGTCCTGGGCGTCACGGGCGTTGGACTCGCTCGGCGCGGTCATGTAGGCGATCACCACGGACACCACCACCAGCGCCAGCAGCATCAGGCCGGACTGCCAGAGGAAGATGGTCTCGGTGAAGGGGATCACCCCGGTGATGGCGAGGATCGACGGCGGCAGGCTGCCGGGGTTGGCCTGCAGCTGCGCGGCGGAAGACGACAGGCCCAGCGCCCAGACGGCGCCCAGGCCCAGGTAGGCGGCGGCGCCGGCGGCGCGGTAGTCCATCTTCAGGTCCGTGCGGCGGGCCAGGGCGCGCACCAGCAGGCCGCCGAAGACCAGGCTCAGGCCCCAGTTGAGCAGCGAGGCGAGCATCGACACCACGGCCACCCAGGCCACCGCCGAGCGGCCGTTCTTCGGCACCCGCGCCAGCAGCGCGATCAGCCGCGAGGCCGGGCCGGAGCTGGCCACCACGTAGCCGCCGATGACCACGAAGGCCATCTGCATGGTGAAGGGGATCAGGCTCCAGAAGCCGTCGCCGAAGGCCTTGGCGGTCTCGCCGGGGGCCGCGCCCATGGCCAGGGTGGCCACGGCCACGATCAGCACCGCCAGGGTGGCGAACACCCAGGAGTCGGGGAACCAGCGCTCGGCCCAGGCCGAGCAGGCCATGGCGAAGCGCGCGGAACGGCTTTCCTGCAGTTGCAGTTTCGCGTTCATTTTTTCCTACCTCGATTTATTGGAGTTATTTTTCTTTGTAACGCCGAACGCCCCGGAGTTCGTCCGGGGCGTCCGTCACGCAGGCACGCGGGGCTCGGTCAGTCGCGGACCAGGGCCAGGGCCACGCCCTGGCCACCGCCGATGCAGAGGGTGGCGAGGCCCTTCTTCGCATCGCGGCGGAGCATTTCGTGCAGCAGGCTGACCAGCACGCGGCAGCCCGAGGCACCGATGGGGTGGCCCAGGGCGATGGCGCCGCCATTGACGTTGACCTTGGCGGCGTCCCAGCCCAGCTCCTGGCCCACCGCCAGGGCCTGGGCGGCGAAGGCCTCGTTGGCCTCGATCAGGTCCAGCTCGCCCAACTGCCAGCCGGCCTTGTCCAGGCAACGGCGGGTGGCGGAGACCGGGCCGATGCCCATGATCGCCGGGTCGACGCCGGCGCTGGCGTAGGCAGCGATGCGCGCCAGCACCGGCAGGCCCAGCGCCTTGGCCTTGGCGGCGCTCATCAGCAGCACGGCGGCGGCGCCGTCGTTGAGGCTGGAGGCGTTGCCGGCGGTGACGCTGCCGTCCTTCCTGAACGCCGGCTTGAGCTTGGCCAGGGCCTCGGCGGTGGTGCCGGCGCGCGGCTGCTCGTCGGTGTCGAAGGTCAGCGCCTCGCCCTTGCGCTGCGGGATGCTCACCGGGACGATCTCGTCACGGAAGCGCCCGGCCTCGATGGCGGCCACGGCCTTCTGCTGCGAGGCGGCGGCGAAGGCGTCCTGCGCCTCGCGGCCGATGCCGTACTTGTCCGCCAGGTTCTCGGCGGTGATACCCATGTGGTAGTCGTTGAAGGCGTCCCACAGGCCGTCGACGATCATGCTGTCGACCAGTTGCGCATGGCCCATGCGCAGGCCGGTGCGGGCCTTGGGCAGCACGTAGGGCGACAGGCTCATGTTCTCCTGGCCGCCGGCGATGACCACCTCGGCGTCGCCGCAGCGGATGGCCTGGGCCGCCAGGTGCAGGGCCTTGAGGCCGGAGCCGCAGACCTTGTTCAGCGTCAGCGCGGGCACCTCGTGGGGCAGCCCGGCGGCGATGGCGGCCTGGCGCGCCGGGTTCTGCCCGGCGCCGGCGGTGAGCACCTGGCCGAGGATGACCTCGTCCACCTGCTCGGGCTTGACGCCGCTGCGCTGCAGCAGCTCGCGGATGACGATGGCGCCCAGCTCGTGGGCGGGGATGTTCGCCAGGCTGCCCTGGAAGCTGCCGATGGCGGTACGGGTGGCGGCGACTATCACTACGTCTTGCATGATTGGCTCACTCCGGTGGCTTGGGCTGCCCTCTCCCCCCGCCCTCTCCCTGAAGGGAGAGGGAGCTGTCCGTGCCAGGATGACTCATGTGCTCATCCCGACTCCGAACCAGTCCCCTCTCCCGCTTGCGGGAGAGGGTTAGGGAGAGGGTGCTCTTGAAGCGTTGGATCAGAAGGTCATCTCTTTCACGTCGTCCGGCACGATCAGGCGCCCGGCGGTCTTCTCGGCGATCTCCTCGACGCTCACCCCCGGCGCGGTCTCGCGCAGGACGAAGGCGCCGTCCTCGATCTCCAGGTAGGCCAGGTCGGTGAGCACCTTGCGGATGCAGCCGGCGCCGGTCAGCGGCAGGCTGCAGCGGTCCAGCAGCTTGGACTCGCCGTCCTTGGAGGCGTGGGTCATGGTGACGATGATGTTGTCGGCGCCGGCCACTAGGTCCATGGCCCCGCCCATGCCCTTCACCAGCTTGCCGGGGATCATCCAGGAGGCGATGTTGCCCTGCACGTCCACCTCGAAGGCGCCGAGCACGGTGAGGTCGACGTGGCCGCCGCGGATCATCGCGAAGGACTCGGCGGAGGAGAAGATCGACGCGCCCTTCACGGCGGTCACGGTCTGCTTGCCGGCGTTGATCATGTCGGCGTCGAGGGTTTCCTCGGTGGGGAAGGCGCCCATGCCGAGCAGGCCGTTCTCCGACTGCAGCATCACTTCCATGCCCTCGGGCACGTAGTTGGCCACCAGGGTCGGGATGCCGATGCCGAGGTTGACGTAGTAGCCGTCCTTGAGTTCGCGCGCGACGCGCTGGGCCATCTGTTCGCGGGTCAGTGCCATGGTCTTGTCTCTCTTGTCCGGTGGGCTCAGGAACGCACGGTGCGCTTCTCGATGCGCTTCTCGAAGGTTCCCTGGATGATGCGGTCGACGTAGATGCCGGGGGTGTGGATCTGGCTCGGGTCCAGTTCGCCCGGTTCGACGATCTCCTCCACCTCGACCACGGTGATGCGCCCCGCGGTGGCCACCACCGGGTTGAAGTTCTGCGCGGTGTGGCGGTAGATGACGTTGCCGTAGTGGTCGGCCTTCCAGCCCTTGACGATGGCGAAGTCGCCGGTGATGGCCTGTTCCAGGATGTGCGGCCGGCCGTTGAACTCGCGGACTTCCTTGCCCTCGGCGACCGGGGTGCCGTAGCCGGTGGCGGTGAAGAAGGCCGGGATGCCGGCGCCGCCGGCGCGCAGTTTCTCGGCCAGGGTGCCTTGCGGGGTGAGTTCCACTTCCAGCTCGCCGGACAGCAGCTGGCGCTCGAAGAGTTCGTTCTCGCCCACGTAGGAGGCGATCATCTTGCGGATCTGCCGGTCTTCCAGCAGCACGCCGAGGCCGAAGCCGTCGACGCCGCAGTTGTTCGACACCACCGTCAGGCCCTTCACGCCCAGGCGGCGGATCTGCGCGATGAGGTTCTCGGGAATGCCGCACAGGCCGAAGCCGCCCGCCAGTACCGTCATGCCGTCGGTGAGCCCGGCCAGGGCCTCCGCGTAACTGCCAACCCGCTTGTCGAGTCCTGCCATGTCGCTGCTGCCTCTCTTGTAGTTAGGGTTTCCGACCGGCCGGTCGGAGAGCGTCTGCAGCTTCACCGCTGGGAACTGATTTGTTAAGTTTGTTTTTCCAATCGATTATTCGGCTTTGCTTATCAATGACCGTCAAGCAACTGCGCGCCTTCCTCGCCGTGGCGCAGAGCCTGAGCTTTGCCCAGGCCGGCGAGCGCCTGCACCTGTCGCAACCGGCGCTGAGCCTGGCGATCAAGAACCTGGAGGAATCCCTCGGCGGGCAGTTGCTGGTGCGCACCACCCGCAGCGTCGCCCTCACCCCCGAGGGCGAGACCCTGCTGCCCATCGCCCGGCGCCTGCTGGCCGACTGGGACAACGCCGAGGAACTGCTGCGCCAGCACTTCACCCTGCAGCTGGGCAAGGTCTCCATCGCCGCCATGCCCTCCTTCGCCGGCAACCTGCTGCCGGGGGCGCTCATGGCCTTCCGCCAGCGCTACCCGAAGGTCAACGTGGCGGTGCACGACGTGATCAACGAACAGGTGCTGGAGATGGTGCGCAACCGCCGCGTCGAGCTGGGCATCGCCTTCGAACCGGACAGCCTCGACGGCCTGAGCTTCCAGGCCTTCTACAGCGACCGCTTCGTCGCCGTGCTGCCGGCCGGCTCGCCGCTGGCCGGGCTACGCCGGCTGACCTGGACGCAGTTGCTGCAGCAGCCGTTCATCACCCTGCAGCGGCCCTCGGCGGTGCGCCTGTTGCTGGAAGACAGCGTGGCGGCCAGCCACGGCAGGCTGGCGGTGGCCTTCGAGAGCCACCAGCTGGTCACGGTGGGGCGCATGGTCGCCCAGGGCCTGGGGGTGAGCGCGGTGCCGCGCCTGTGCGTGCAGCAGATGGAGGAACTGGGGGCGCGCTGCGTGGACCTCTACGAGCCCACGGTGGAAAGGCGCGTGGGCCTGTTCAGCCTGGCCGAGCACAAGCTTTCCAGCGCCGCCCAGGCGCTGAGCGACGTGCTCTTGCAGATAGCCGACTGGCCGAGGTTGCAGCAGGAAGGGTACGGGGAAGGGAAAGCGGATTGAGCAAGGGGCGCGCGGCGCGGGCGGCGCAGGGACACCGCCCGTTGCGCTGGCATCGTCAGATGTCGCTGCACATCTCGGTCTGGCGCAGGTACTCGAGCACGTGGACCTGGCCCTTGGAGTCGGCGTAGGTCATCTTCGCCGGGGCGACTTCGCAACGGTCGTTGGCTTGCTCGATGCTGATCACCTTGGCCACGTCGAGCTTCATGCCGTACTGGTAGACCACGGGCGCGGCGTCGGCGGCGTTGGCGGCCAGGGCGGCGCCCATCAGGGGGATGGCGAACAGGCTGAACAGGGTGCGTTTCATGGTGGGATTCTCCGGTTTCCGGCGTGCTGGCCATTTGGCCTTGCCGTGTATACAAATTTAGTTGAACGGCCGTTCCGGACACAGAGGCAATCCGACAAGGGATTAGTGCGCAACCCGTAACAATAGGGGCTTGCCAAGTCGCGCTGGCCGCGTATCGGGCCACCGGATGGGCATAAAGCGCGGCACCAATGGCAGGATTCGCTCGCATTGGCGCTTTGCAGCCAATCCGCCACGCGGCCACAATGGCAAGTCCGTTCGTCGCCAGGAGTGCCCCATGAAGCGCGTGGCCATGCTGCTGTTCCCCGGCGTGCAGGCGCTGGACGTCGCCGGCCCGCTGGATGTCTTCGCCGAAACCAACGCCTACGTGGTGCCGGGCAGCGGCTACCAGGTGCTGACACTGGCCGAGCACGCCTTTCCCATCCCCGCCTCCAACGGCCAGTTGCTGGGCGCGCAGCACGAGCTGGACAGCGCCGTCGGCGGCTTCGACATCCTGCTGGTACCCGGCGGCCCGCAATTGCCCGAGGAAGAACCGTCCACCGCCCTCCTCGCCTGGCTGCGCCGGGCCTGCGCCGAGACGCCGCGCTACGGTTCGATCTGCACCGGCGCCTTCCTGCTCGGCCACGCCGGCCTGCTGGACGGCAAGCGCGCCACCACCCACTGGAGCGATGCGGCGCGCCTTGCCCGGCTGTTCCCCCGGGCACGGGTGGAGCCCGACAGCATCCACGTGCGCGACGGCGCGCTGGTGACCTCCGCCGGCGTCACCGCGGGCATCGACCTGGCCCTGGCGCTGGTGGCCGAGGACCACGGCCCGGCGGTGGCGCTGAGCGTGGCCAAGCGCCTGCTGGTGGTGGCCCAGCGCCAGGGCGGGCAGTCGCAGTTCAGCCCCTACCTGCAGGCGCCGGCCGCCGACGACTCGCCCATCGCCCGCGTGCAGCGCCACGTGCAGGCCCACCTCACGGACGCGCTGTCGGTAGCGGAGCTGGCGGCGGTGGCGACCATGAGTGAGCGCACCTTCGCCCGGGCGTTCGTCCGCGAGGCCGGCATCACCCCGGCGGAGTTCGTCCAGCGCGCTCGGTTGGATGCGGCGCGGGGGCTGCTGGAAGGCAGCGGGTTGCCGCTGAAGGTGGTGGCCTGGCGCTGCGGCTTCGGCAGCGCGGCGCGGATGCGGCTGGTGTTCGTGCAGAAGCTGGGGGTGACGCCGACGGAGTATCGGGGGCGGTTTCGGGTGTAGGGGGTGTTTTGCGATGGGTGCTCGCCGGTAGTGTGGGTGCCTTGGCTTGGCTCCTTTCCCTCTCCCCAGCCCTCTCCCTGAAGGGAGAGGGGGCTTGTCCGTGCCGAGAGAAGTGATGGTTTCAGCCTGATATCACCGCGGTTGCCGGCTAACGCCATGACATCCGACCCTGCCCAACGGTCCCCTCTCCCTTCAGGGAGAGGGTTAGGGAGAGGGCGCTCTTCGGGGCTATCACCATTCGCGAGCAAGCTCGCTCCTACAAGCGCTCTTTACAAACTCCGGGCAATCACCAACCGCTGCACATCACTGGTGCCCTCGTAGATCTGGCAAACCCGCACATCCCGGTAAATGCGCTCCACCGGGAAGTCCTGCAGGTAGCCGTAGCCGCCGAGGGTCTGGATCGCCGCCGAGCACACCCGCTCGGCCATTTCCGAGGCGAACAGCTTGGCCATGGAGGCCTCGGTCAGGCACGGCAGGCCGGCTTCGCGCAGGCTGGCGGCGTGGTGGACCATCTGCCGCGCCACGGCTATCTCGGTGGCCATGTCGCTCAAGCGGAAGGCCACCGCCTGGTGCTCGATGATCGGCTTGCCGAAGGTCTGCCGCTCGTGGGCGTAGTCACGGGCGCACTCGAAGGCGGCGCGGGCCATGCCCACCGCCTGGCTGGCGATGCCGATGCGCCCGCCCTCCAGGTTGGCCAGGGCGATGGCGTAGCCCTGCCCTTCCTCGCCCAGCCGGTAGGCGGCCGGGATGCGCAGGTCGTCGAAGGCGATCTGGCAGGTGTCCGAGGCATGCTGGCCGAGCTTGTCCTCCACCCGCACCACGCGGTAGCCGGGGGTGTCGGTGGGCACGATGAAGGCGCTGATGCCCTTCTTGCCCGCCGCCGCGTCGGTCACCGCAAAGACGATCACCAGCCCGGCGTGGCTGCCGGAGGTGATGAACTGCTTGCTGCCGTTCAGCACGTAGTGGTCGCCGTCGCGGCGCGCGCGGGTCTTCAGGAAGCTGGCGTCGGAGCCGGCCTGGGGCTCGGTGAGGGCGAAGGCGCCGATCATCTCGCCACGGGCCAGGGGCATCAGGAACTGGCGCTTCTGCTCCTCGCTGCCGAACTTGGCGATGGGCATGCAGCCCACCGAGTTGTGCACGCTCATGATGGTGGAGCAGGCGCCGTCGCCGGCGGCGATTTCCTCCAGGGCCATGGCGTAGGCCAGGTGCCCGGTCTGGGCGCCGCCCCATTCTTCCGCCACCAGCATGCCGAGGAAGCCGAGGTCGGCCATTTCCTTCAGCGCCTCGGCGGGGAAGCGGTGCTCGCGGTCCCACTCGGCGGCGAAGGGTTTCAGCCGCTCCTGGGCGAACTGGCGGGCGACGTCGCGGATCTGCAGTTCTTCTTCGCTGGGAATCATGCTGGGCTCCTTACAGGCGCTCGACCGCGATGGCGGTGGCCTCGCCGCCGCCGATGCACACCGAGGCGATGCCGCGCTTCAGGTCGTACTGCTGCAGCGCCGAGAGCAGCGTCACCAAAATGCGCGCCGCCGAGGCGCCGATGGGGTGGCCCAGGGCGCAGGCGCCGCCGTGGACGTTGAGCTTGGCGTAGGGAATGTCCAGCTCGCGCATGGCGGCCATGGCCACCACGGCGAAGGCTTCGTTGACCTCGAACAGGTCCACCTCGCCCAGGCCCCAGCCGCTGCGCTGCAGCAGGCGCTGGATGGCGCCCACCGGCGCGGTGGGGAACAGGTTCGGCGCGGCGGCGTAGGACGAGTGCCCGCGGATCGCCGCCAACGGGGCCAGGCCACGCTTCTCGGCCTCGGACAGGCGCATCAGCACCAGTGCCGCGGCGCCGTCGGAGATGGAGCTGGAGTTGGCCGCGGTGACGGTGCCGCCCTCGCGGAACGCCGGCTTCAGCGTCGGGATCTTGTCCGGGCGGGCCTTCGGCGGCTGTTCGTCCTGGCTGACCTCGCGGGTTTCCTTGCCGGCCTTGACCGTCAGCGGGACGATCTCGGCGGCGAAGCGCCCGTCGCGCATGGCCTGCTGGGCGCGGGTCAGCGAGGCGATGGCGTACTCGTCCTGCTGCTCGCGGGTGAAGCCGTAGCTCTGCGCGCAGTCCTCGGCGAAGGTGCCCATCAGCCGGCCCTTGTCGTAGGCGTCCTCGAGGCCGTCGAGGAACATGTGGTCGAGCACCTTGCCGTGGCCCATGCGGTAGCCGCTGCGGGCACGCTCCAGCAGGTAGGGGGCGTTGGACATGCTTTCCATGCCGCCGGCCAGCACCACGCTGGCGCTGCCGGCCAGCAGCGCGTCGTGGCCCTGCATCACGGCCTTCATGCCCGAGCCGCACATTTTATTGATGGTGGTGCACGGCGTGCCGCGGTCCAGGCCGGCGCCCAGCACCGCCTGGCGCGCCGGGGCCTGGCCCTGGCCGGCGGAGAGCACGCAGCCGAGGATGGCCTCGTCGACCTGGTCGGCGCCCAGCTTCGCGCGCTCGATGGCGGCGCGCACGGCGGCGGCGCCGAGGGTGGCGGCGCTGGTGTCCTTGAAGTCGCCGAGGAAGCCGCCCATGGGGGTGCGGACGGCGCTGACGATGACGATGGGATCGTTCATTTCTGTACTCCTGTCACTTGGCGGCCATGCGGATGGCGCCGTCGAGGCGGATCACTTCGCCGTTGAGCATGCTGTTCTCGACGATGTGCCGCACCAGCGCGGCGAACTCGTCGGGGCGGCCCAGGCGTGGCGGGAACGGCACGCTGGCGCCGAGGGAATCGCGGACTTCCTGGGGCATGCCGGCCATCATCGGCGTCTCGAAGATGCCGGGGGCGATGGTCATCACGCGGATGCCGTGGCGCGCCAGTTCGCGGGCCACCGGCAGGGTCATGCCGACCACCCCGGCCTTGGACGCCGCGTAGGCGGCCTGGCCGATCTGCCCGTCGAAGGCCGCCACCGAGGCGGTGTTGATGATGACGCCGCGCTCGCCGCCGGCATCAGGTTCATTGCGGGCCATGGCCTCGGCGGCCAGGCGCAGCATGTTGAAGCTGCCGACCAGGTTGATGTTGACGGCACGGGCGAAGCTGTCCAGGCCGTGCGGGCCGTTGCGCCCGAGGACTTTCTCGGCGGGCGCGATGCCGGCGCAGTTGGCCAGCCCGTGCAGCGCGCCGAAGTTGGCCAGGGCGGCCTCCACGGCGGCGCGGCCGTCGGCCTCGCTGGTCACGTCGGTGCGGATGAAGCGCGCGTTGGCCGAGCCCAGCTCCTCGACGCGCGCGGCCGCGGCATCGGCGTTGACGTCGGCCAGCAGCACGCGGCCGCCGGACTCCACCAGGGTCTTCGCGGTGGCCGCGCCGAGCCCGGAGCCGCCGCCGGTGATGAGGAATACCTTGTCCTGGATGTGCATGGAATCTCTCCGAATCAGTTCTGCGCGGCCGCGCGTTCGGCCGCCTCGCGTTGCCGGGCGATCTCCTGGTTGCGCAGGAGGAAGCGCTGGATCTTGCCGCTGGGGGTCTTGGGCAGTTCGGCGATGAAGTCCACCTCCCGCGGGTAGCTGTGGGCCGAAAGACGCTTGCGCACGTACTGCTGCAGTTCCTCGGCCAGTTCTGGGCTGGGCTGGTGGTGCGGGCACAGCACCACGTAGGCCTTGACCACCTCGGTGCGCTCGGGGTCGGGCTTGCCGATCACCGCCGCCTCCATCACCGCCGGGTGCTCGATCAGCGCGCTTTCCACGTCGAAGGGGCCGACGCGGTAGCCGGAGGTGGTGATGAGATCGTCCGAGCGGCCGACGAAGCTGATGCTGCCGTCGGCGTTCAGCTCCACGGTGTCGCCACTGAGATAGTAGTCGCCGACGAAGGCCTTGGTCTCCATGCCCTGGTAGCCGGCGAACCACATCAGCGGCGAGCGCGTGCGGTCCATGGCCAGGATGCCGGGCTGGCCGGCGGGCAGCTCCTCACCGTTCTCGCCCAGCACCACCACCCGGTGGCCGGGGATGGAGTAGCCGGCCGCGCCCAGGTGCACCGGGTGCTGCAGCGCGTGATGGTTGGCCAGGACCATGCCCAGTTCGGTCTGCCCGTAGTGGTCGTGGATGGTCACCCCGAGGCCCTCGGCGAACCAGCGGATCACCTCCGGGGTCAGCGCCTCGCCGGCGCTGCTCACCGCGCGCAGGCAGCCCTTGATCTCGCGTGCCACTTCCTCGCCGGAGGCCTTGAGCATGCGGTAGGCGGTGGGCGAGCCGGCCAGGTTGGTGATGCCGAACTGGCGGATGATCCGGCAGGTGCTTTCGACGCTGAAGGCGCCTTCGTAGAAGGTGGTGGCGTGGCCCAGGGCCAGCGGGCCGGTGACGGCGTAGTAGAGGCCGTAGGCCCAGCCCGGGTCGGCCAGGTTCCAGAAGCGGTCCTCGGGGCGCAGGTCCACCGCGTGGCGCAGGTAGCCGGTGAACGCCAGGATGGCCTTGAGCGGCACCGCCAGGGGCTTGGCCAGGCCGGTGGTGCCGGAGGTGAACATCAGCATGAACGGATCTTCGCCGCTGCGCATGACCGGTTCGAACTGCTCGGAGCGGCCTTCCAGGGCGCCCCAGAAATCCAGGTCGCCGGCCGGGATCGCCTGGCCGCCGCTGACGGTGATCACCTGCGGGGCGTTGGGCACCTCGTCCAGCTTGGCGCGGTTGCCGGCGTCGGTGACCAGCACGCGGCTGCCGGCGATGCCCAGGCGGTGCTCGATGGCCTTGGGCCCGAAGGCGGTGAACAGCGGCTGGTAGACCGCGCCCAGGCGCCAGGTGCCGAGGATGGTGACCAGCAGCTCGGGGGTGCGCGGCAGCATGCCGGAAACCCGGTCGCCGGGGCGCACGCCCAGGTCGTGCAGCAGGTTGGCGAACCGCGCGGACAGCGCCTGCAGCTGGGCGAAGCTGTACTCGGCGCGTTCGCCGTTGCGGCCCTCCCAGTACAGGGCGACGCCACCGGCCTGGGCGTGGCGGTCGCAGCATTCGACACAGGCGTTGAGGGCATCGAGGCTACCGGCAAGGGTGTCTCGGGCGGTGGCCGCGTAATCGAACTCGGCAACGGCGGCAGCATAAGGGCGCATCGCGGAACTCCTGGCTTGTTCTTGTAGGGAGTACCGGGATGTTCGCGCCGGCCGGTTGCTGCGGCAATGTCGAAAGGGACCGTTCTGGCTGAGCGGATTGGACAGCCAAAACGGCGGATAACGCCAAGGTCAACCTCGGCGTCGCCCGGGATCACGGCCAAACGGCGGATAACGCGGAGCGTTATTCGCCCTACGCCGAGCCCGACCGCCGCGTAGGGCGTATAACCGTTCGCGGTTATACGCCGATACACCTCGCTTCCCGACACCTCCATGGCCGAGCCCGGGAACATGCCAGAGCCCCAAGGCTCGTTTCCGAGCGGCCGGCGGCGAAGGTCAAACGGCAGGAGCGGGGAAGCGGAATCTGTAGGAGCGAGCAAGCTCGCTCCTACGAAGAGCTGGTGGCGCTCAGCGCAACCCGGCGACGATCTCCAGCGAACGCAGGCGCAGGGCGTGGTCGTAGATATCGCTGGTGAAGATGATCTCGTCGGCGCCGGTCTGCTCGACAAGGATCTCCAGGCGGCTGCGCACCTTCTCCGGGCCGCCGATCACCGCCAGGCCGAAGAAGTTGCCCACCGCTTCCTGCTCGTGGGGCAGCCACAGGCCGGCCATGCGCTCCACCGGCGGCTTCTGCTTCAGGCTTTCGCCGCGGATCAGCGCCAGCACGCGCTGGAAGGCGGTGGTGGCCAGGTATTCGGCTTCCTCGTCGGTGGGCGCGGCGATCAGCGGCACGCCGATCATGGCGTAGGGCTGCTCGAGGATGGCCGAGGGCCTGAAGTTCTGCCGGTAGATGCGCAGGGCGTCGTGCAGGTAGCGCGGCGCGAAGTGCGAGGCGAAGGCGTAGGGCAGGCCCTTCTCCGCCGCCAGGCGGGCGCTGAACAGGCTGGAGCCGAGCAGCCAGATCGGCACCCGCGTGCCCTCCCCCGGGATCGCCAGCAGGTTCTGCTGCGGGCGGCGCGGGCCGAGGAGCATTTCCAGCTCGGCGACCTGTTCCGGGAAGTCCTCGCCGTCGCCCAGCAGGCGATCGCGGCGCAGGGCGCGCAGGGTCGCCTGGTCGGCGCCGGGGGCGCGGCCCAGGCCCAGGTCGATGCGCCCCGGGTAGAGGCTGGCGAGGGTGCCGAACTGCTCGGCGATCACCAGCGGCGGGTGGTTGGGCAGCATCACTCCGCCGGAGCCGACGCGGATGCGCGCGGTCTTGCCGGCGATGTGGCCGATCAGCACGGCGGTGGCCGAGCTGGCGATGCCGTCCATGTTGTGGTGCTCGGCCAGCCAGTAGCGGGTGAAGCCGAGGCGCTCGACGTGGCGGGCCACCTCGACGGCGTTGTTCAGCGCCTCGGCGACGGTGCCCTGGTCGCGGATGGGGACCAGGTCGAGCATGGAGAAGGCGGTTTCGGACAGGGACTTCATGGAGGCTCCAGTCTGGGCCCGCACGGCTGCCGTGCGGGCGTGGCTTTGAGCCGGACTCTAACGGCATGCCCGGCGCATGACCACGCGTCGGCGTCGATAGTACTCATGCCGCGCAGTGATGGGGGCGCCCCGCCCCGGCCCTCAGGCCGCCGCCGAGACGCCGTCCAGGCGGTGGAACAGGCGGTTGAAGTACACCAGGCTGTCGCCCTGCTCGCGCACCGCGGCGCGTTCCAGCTCGACGAACAATACCGAGTGCGAGCCGACTTCCTTGCACTCGCTGATGCGCCCTTCCAGGGTGACCAGGGCGTCGCGCAGCACCGGCACGCCGGCCACGCCGTCCTCCCAGAGGGCCGAGGCGAAGCGTTCCTCCATGGGCACCCGGGTCATGCCGGCGAAGTGCCGGGCCAGCTCTTCCTGCTCGCCGCGCAGCACGTTGACGCACAGGTGGCCGTTGGCGCGGAAGGGTTCGTGGCTGGCGCTGCCGCGGTTGATGCACACCAGCAGCGTGGGCGGCGAGTCGGTGACCGAGCAGACCGCGCTGGCGGTGATGCCGCAGCGCCCGCCGGGGCCGTCGCTGGTGATGATGTTCACCGCGGCGGGCAGCCGCGCCATGGCGTTGCGGAAGTCGATCTGGGTCTGGCTCAGGTTGTTCATGGCGCGCCCTTGTGGCCGGTTGTCGATGTTTGCCAATCTACGGCCGCGCGGCCAGGCGCGGTATCCAGGCGAATCCCATGGCGGCGGTGGCTGGCCTTTAGTCGACTAGGGGGTTTCTTTATCGCCAGCGCCGCCCCGCCTGGGTATGCTGGCCCCTGGGCGCCCCCGCGCCCGCCCGTGCGTGCCGCAGCGAAGACTGCGAGCCAGACCTAATAAGAAGAACCGTGGCAGTGCCCTGATGGATACCCGCAAACCCGTTGTGTACATCGTCGACGACGACAAGGACCTGCGCACCTCGCTGGCCTGGCTCCTGGAGTCGGTCAGCATCCAGGCGCAGTGCTTCGCCGGCGCCGAGGAATTCCTCGCCCACTACGACGCCACCACCCCCGCCTGCCTCGTGCTCGACGTGCGCATGCCGGAAACCAGCGGCTTCCAGCTGCAGAGCATGCTAAACGAGCGCGGCGCGGCCTTGCCGATCATCTTCGTTTCGGCCCACGGCGACATCCCCATGTCGGTGCAGGCCATGAAGAACGGCGCCCTGGACTTCGTCGAGAAACCCTACAACCCGCAGCAGATGCTGGAGCGCATCCAGGCCGCGCTGAAAGCCGCGGTGCAGGTGCACGCCGGCGCCGAGCAGAAGCGCCAGCTGCAGCAGCGCCTGGACCTGCTCACCGGTCGCGAGCGCGAGGTGCTGGGCATGGTGATCGACGGCAAGGCCAGCAAGGTGATCGCCCGCGAGCTGAACATCAGCGTGAAGACGGTGGATGTGCACCGCACCAAGATCAAGGAGAAGATGGGGGTTTCCAGCATTGCGCTGCTGGTGCGGGAGGTGTTGGATCTGGGGGTGCCGTAGGGGGCTTTTCGTAGGAGCGAGCTTGCTCGCGAATGGAGTTTCCCGGTGGCATTGGTGCTTTGGATTGACTCCGCCCCCTCTCCCCAGCCCTCTCCCTGAAGGGAGAGGGGGCTTGTCCGTGCCGAGAAAGGTGATGGTTTCCGCCGGAAACCGCCGAGGTCGCCGGCTAACGCCATAACATCAAACCCTGCCCAACGGTCCCCTCTCCCTTCAGGGAGAGGGTTAGGGAGAGGGCGCTCTTCGGGACAAACACCATAGCCCGGTTGAGGCTCCATTCGCGAACAAGCTCGCTCCTACGAAGAGCAGGTGTCAGAGGTCCAGCACCAACCGCGCCGACCTGGCCCGCGAGACGCAGGCGCAAATCTGCCTGTTCGAGGCCTTCTCCTTGCTCGACAGGCAGTTGTCGCGGTGTTCCGGTTCGCCTTCCAGCACTTCCACGATGCAGGTGCCACAGATACCTTCGCGACATTCGGTGTCGATGTCGCAGCCGTGGGCCTGGAGCACGTCCACCAGGCTGGCGTCGGCCGGCACCTGCAGGACCACGCCGCTGCTGGCCAGCTCCACCTCGAAGCTGCCGGCCGGGGCCGCGTTGGCGGCCGGGTCGGCCTGGAAGTGCTCCAGATGGATGGCGTCTTCGCTACGGCCGCGCCTGGCGATCTCCACCACCTTGTTCATGAACGGCGCCGGGCCGCAGGTGTAGACGTGGGCCGCTGCCGGCGCGCGTGCCAGGCAGGCGGCCAGTTCGGCTTCGAGGTCGGCCGGCTCCACGCCGTAGTGAAACGCCACCTTGCCGGCGAACACCGGGCCGGACAGCAGCTCGACGAAGGCGGCATGCTCCGGCGAGCGGGCGAAATAGTGCAGCACGTAGGGTTCGCCCCTGGCGTTGAGCTTGTAGGCCATGCTCAGCAGCGGCGTCACGCCGATGCCGGCGGCGAACATCACGTGCTCGCGGGCTTCGGGGGCCAGGCGGAACAGGTTGCGCGGGGCGCCCATCTCCAGCTCCATGCCCTCTTCCACCTGCTCGTGGAATGCCGCGGAGCCGCCGCGGGAGGCGGCTTCCCTCTTCACCGCCACCAGGTAGGCGGCGCGGTCTTCCGGCGGGCTGCACAGGGAATACTGGCGGGTCACCCCGGTGGGGCCGGTGACGTCGACGTGGGCGCCCGGCTCGTAGGCATCGAACGGCTGACCGTCGCTGCGCACGAGGCGGAAGGAACGGATGTCCAGGGCTTCGTCGACGATCCTTTCGATTCTTACCTTCATCATTGTTGTTACCTGCAAGGCGTGGTTTTCAGGGATAGGCGACGGTGCCCGGTCGAGCGCTGCAACCCTCTCCCCAGCCCTCTCCCTGAAGGGAGAGGGGGTTGTACGGTGTGTGTTGGAACTCCTGCGTAGGGCGAATAACGCTCCGCGTTATCCGCCGTCTTTCTCAACGCATGAACAGGCCGCCGTTGATGTCCCAGCAGGCGCCGGTCACCGAGGCGGCGTTGTCGGCTACCAGCAGCAGCACGCTGTCGGCCACGTAGCCCGGGTCGCCCAGGCGGCCCACCGGGATGGTCTTGAGGATCTGCGCCAGGCGCTCCGGGGCCACCGTCTCGCGCACCACCGGCAGGTCCAGCGGGCCCGGGGAGATGCTGTTGACGGTGACGCCGGCCGGCGCCAGTTCGCGGGCGAAGACCTTGGTCAGGGTCGCCACCCCGCCCTTGGCCGCGGCGTAGTGGCCGCCGGTGGCGGTGCCGCCGTTCTGCCCGGCCAGCGAGGCGATGTTGACGATGCGGCCGAAGCCGCGGCCGGCGAAGTGCGCGCCGAACACCTGGCAGGCGACGAAGGTGCCGCGCAGGTTCACCGCCAGGGAGGCGTCGAACTCCTCCGGGGTGATGTCCATCAGCGCGGCGACCCTGGACACCCCGGCGTTGTTCACCAGGATGTCGCAGCCGCCCCACCGGGCCTGCAGCAGGTCGCGGGCGCGTTCGAAGTCGGCCTTCTCGCGCACGTCCAGCTCCACCGCCAGAGCGCTTGCGCCACTGGGGTCGAGCTGGTCGGCCAGGCGCTGGGCGTCGCCCAGGCGCACGTCGGCCAGGGCCACGCGGTAGCCGGCGCCGTGCAGGCGCCGGGCGATGCATTCGCCGAGGCCGCGGGAGGCCCCGGTGACGAGTGCGGTACGGGTCATGGACGGGCCCTCAGAGCAGGAAGCCAATGGCGCCCAGGGCGTCCTGGGCGTTGATCAGGCGCACCACCTTGCGCTCCAGGCGCGGGCCTTCGGCGGCGAAGCGGATGCGGTGCTCCAGGTCGGCGACGAAGGGCGTGTGCACGCCGCGCTTGTAGGCGTAGAGGATCTGCGCCGAATGCACTTCGACGAGGTCGCCGGCCGCTTCCACCAGGCGGAAGCGCGACACCGTGCGCACGGTCTTGGCCGAATCCACCGCCGAGGGCGAGAAGCCGGCGCTCAGGCGCTCGATGCGCAGGGCGCGCATGCGCGCGTCGTCGAAGGCGTAGTTGAGGCTGGCGGAGAAGTCGTCGCCCTCGGCGTCGATGGGCACCACGTAGATGCCCTCCTCGCTCCACAGCGCGCTCCACTGCGCGTAGTCCTTGCGGTCTAGCAGCTCGGCCTCGCGCCAGATGAATTCGATGGCCTTGGCCAGCGGGCCGGAGAAGCCGTTCAGGGTGTCGTTGCTCATTGGCTCATCATCCTCTTCCACATTTGGTAGGCCTCGCGCATGCCGCCTTCGTCGGTGGCGTGGGAAACCTTGTCGCCGTTCTCGGCCACGACTTCGCGGTTGAGCCCGCGGTTGACCAGGATCGGCGCCTCGGGGCCGGCGTAGGAGCCGCGCTGCACGCGGTCCCAGGCTTCCGCGTCGTCCGGGCTGCCGAAGCCGAACGGGCCCTGGAAGTGCTCGTGGATGCGCAGGCGCTCGCGGTTGGCGATCTCCGGGCCGCCGTCCATGCCCAGGGCGACGTGGCGGATTTCCGTCTCGGTGACCGAGACCGGGCGCAGCACGCGGAAGAACGACATGGACATGGCCACGTTGGGGAACAGGTTGAGGTTGAAGCCGGCGCCGTGCAGCGAGCGGACGATGCGGCGCACCTGTGCAGGCTCCATGGTCCTGGACAGCTCCTCGGTGACGTGGGCGAAGCGTTCCTGCAGCTGCTCGGTGCCGTCGTCGTGGTCGAGGTCGACGTGCTCGGGCACCATCACCATCACGCTGTGGCCGTTGCCCAGTGCGTGGGTCACCGCCTGCGGGTCGGTCATGAACGAGAGCATCTCGCTGGTCTCGTCGTCCACCGAGGACATCCACGACTTGTGCACGATGGGGAAGTGGTAGCCGTCGGTGGTGTTCTCCAGCTGGATCTTCCAGTTGCCCTTGAAGGTGAACCTGTGTTCGCCCTGGACCTTGATCGGGAAGCCCGCGCCCTGCTTCATGAACAGGTCCATCCAGTGCTTCGCCCCGCCGAGGAAGTCTTCCAGCGGCTCGATGTCGGCGTCGTAGCTGGCGAAGATCATGCCGGCGTAGCTTTCCACCCGCAGGCTGGTCAGCGGCAGCTCGGCCTTGTCGAGAATGTCCTCGTAGCCATCCGGGTACGGCAGCGCACGCAGCTTGCCGTCCAGGCCGTAGGACCAGCTGTGGTACGGGCAGGTGAAGCCGGTGGCGTTGCCCTTGTGCTTCTCGCAGACAGTGGCGCCGCGGTGGCGGCAGCGGTTCTCCAGGACGTTGATCGCGCCCTTCTTGTCGCGCACCACGATCACCGGCCGGCGGCCGATCATGGTGGTCTTGAAGTCGCCGGGGTTGCGCACTTCGCTGACGTGGGCGACCCACACCCAGGTGCGGTAGAAGATCTTTTCCAGCTCGGCCTCGAACAGCGCCGGGTCGTGGTACAGCGATACGTCGACGCGGTCGCTCTGGACCAGTTGCTCGGGGCTGCCCGTCTTGGCGATCAGCCGGTATTCGGGGGCGCTCATGGGTGTCTCCTCATGCCATTTTCTTGTTCGTCGGCCGCTCGGCGGCCAATGCCTGTTCCAGCTGCGCGCCGAAGGCGCAGACGCGTTCGTCGTCGCCCTTGCGGCCGATGACCTGCAAGCCGACCTTGAACCCGCCGTGCTCCAGCTCCACCGGCACGCTCAGCGCCGGGTGGCCGCTGAGGTTGAACGGGCGGACCAGGGCGGTCAGCGCGGCCACGCTCCTGCCGCTGCGCGCATCGCTGAGCAACGGCGGCAGGCTGGCCAGGGTCGGCAGCAGCAGGACTTCGTAGTCGTCCAGGGCGGCGTCGATGGCGCGCGTGAAACTCGTACGCACGCCTTCGGCCTCGGCCAGTTGCGCGGCGCTGGTGCGCCCGGCGGCGAGCAGGCGCTGCTCGACGTCGGTGCCCAGCAGGCCCTTGCCGGTGAGCTGGCCGAGAGCGGCCCAGTTCTCGTGGTTGATGACCGCAAGGCCTGCCTCGAAGGCCGCCTCGAACTCGCCCAGGTACAGGCTCGCCCGGCGCCAGCCGGCGCGGTCGGCGGCGGCGCCCAGGCAGGCCTGGATGTGCGGGTCGGCGGGCACTTCGAGGAAGGCCACGCGGGCGTTGGCGCCCGGCGGGTTCACTGCGCCGAAGCCTGGGCAGATCACCTGCATGGCGGCGACCAGGTCGGCCATGTTCGCGGCGAACGGGCCGACGCAATCCAGGCTGCTGTATTCCGGGTGTACACCCGCGCGGCTGACGCGGCCGAAGCTGGGCTTGAGCCCGGCCACGCCGCAGCAGGCCGCCGGCACCCGCACCGAGCCGCCGGTGTCGGTACCCAGGGCGATGTCCGCCAGCCCCGCGCCGACGGCGGCGGCCGAGCCACTGGACGAGCCGCCGGGCACGCGGTCCGGCGCCTGCGGGTTGAGCGGCGTGCCGCTCCAGTCGTTGATCCCGGTGACGCCGAAGGCCAGCTCGTGCAGGTTGGTCTTGCCGACGATGCGCCAGCCGGCGTCCAGCACCCGCTGCACCACTTCGGCGTGGCGCTGCGCGGGTGCGCTGTCGGCCAGCGCCCGGCTGCCGCAACGCGTCGGGTAGCCGGCGATGTCGATGGTGTCCTTGATGGCGACGCGCTTGCCGGCGCCGCCGAGTTCTAATTCAATGACGAATTCGCTGACGAAGATGCTCATGCCTCGCCCTCCGCGAGCGCGCCCAGCGGCATGGCCAGCAGCCGCCGGGTACGGAAATGGGTGATCTGCCAGGTGTCGCCGACACGGCGGAAGTCCAGGTTCAGGCGGGTGCCGAACAGCTCGCTGCGGCCGTCGACGTAGGTCGACAGCTGCTGCATCAGCCACTGGCCGCGCGCGGTCTCGCCGCCCTCCCCGACCTCGATCGACTCGCTGCCGAGGAAGTGCAGGTTGAGCGCGAAGTGCTCGGCCGGCGGCAGGTAGCCGGCGACGAACGCCGCCACCGCCGCGCGGCCCTCATGGCGGCCGAAGCTCTGCTCGGCGCGCGCGCCCAGGCCTTCCCAGACGGCGTCCTCGGCGAACAGCCCGGCCAGCTCGGCCTGCAGCGCCAGGCTGTCGCGCGGGACGTCGCAGAGGTCCATGTAGCGGGCCATCAGGCGACGCACCGCGGCCTCGCCCTCCAGGCGCGCCAGGCGCGCCTGCAACTGCTCCAGGGCCTGGCCCATGGCTCAGCTCCGCGCCGCTTCGGGAATGGTCAGCGGGCGGCCGACGCGGGCCTCGATCCGGGCGTACTTCCACAGGCTGTACTGGCCGACCTGCACGGTGCGGAACAGGTTGCAGGCGTCGACCACGGTCTGGTGGCAGTCGACGTCGGCCATGATGTACACGGTCCAGGGCGCGGTGTTGGAGGCGCCGACCATCAGGCGGTCGTCGTCGAGCACGCCGAGGACGTTCATCCCCGGCAGCGCGCCCAGTTCGCCCAGCATCTGGCTGAAGCCCTTCCAGACACTGATGCCTTCGCCGGTGGGCAGGTCGAAGAAATTCTGCGTGATGCCGATGCAGAACAGCACGCGCATGGGTTCGGCGGTGGGTCGGGTCATGGTTTCTTGTCCTTGTGGTCGATCAGAGGTAGCCGGGGAACGGCGGCACATCGAGCAGCACGGAACCTGCGCCGTCGTACATGCCGTCGCTGAGGAAGGCGTGCTGGGTCACCACCATGGCGTCGCGCAGGTAGCGCTGCAGCGGGTGGCGCAGGTAGATGGCGGTGGTCCCGGCCAGGCCGTAGGCGCGCTGCACCACCTCGGCGCCGGCCCGCGAGACGTGCACGGCGGACAGCCGCAGCAGGCTGACCTGCTCCGGGGTCACCGGGTTGCCGGCGAGGATGGACTCCCACACCTGCCCGGTGGCGTCGTAGAAGAAGCCCCGCGCGGCGTGCAACTGCGCCTCGGCCTTGCCCAGCTCGATGCGCACGTAGGCGCGGTCGGCCAGTTTCGGCGCGCCGGTCACGCCGCTGCCGGAGGCCATGCGGGCGATCTCGTCGAGGGCGGCGCGGGCCAGGCCCAGGTTGACCACTGCCAGCACCTGGGCGGCGTAGGCGATGGTCGGGTAGCGGTACAGCGGCTCGTCGATGCTGCTCTGGCCGCCGCGGATGAAGGTCCAGGCATCGGGCACGAAGACCTTGTCCAGGCGCAGGTCGTGGCTACCGGTGCCCTTCAGGCCGACGACTTCCCAGTTCTCCACGATCTCCACGTCGCGGGCCCGCAGCAGCGCGGTGCGCGGCTTGCCGCCGGGGCCGCCGAGGCCGATGCCGACGCCGAGCACGTCGGCGCCCTTGCAGCCGCTGGCGAACTTCCAGGTGCCGCTGACGCGCCAGCCGCCCGCCACCTGCTCGGCCGGCTGGATGGGGAACAGGCCGCCGGCGAACACCAGGTCCGGGCCGTCGGCGTACAGCTCGGCGAGGGTCTCGCGGGGCAAGGCGGTGAGATAGGTGCTGGCGCTGCCGAAGCTGGCCACCCAGCCGGCGGAGCCGTCGGCCTCGGCGATGCGTTCGATCAGGCGCAGGAAGTCGGCCGGCGGCAGGGCATCGCCGCCGAAGCAGCGCGGGGTGGCGGAGCGGTAGATGCCGGCCTCGATGAAGCGCTCGATCATGTCGCGCGGCACGTGGGAACGGGCATCGAACTCGTCGCGGCGCTGGCGGACCTCGTCAAGCACCTGCTCGAACAGGTCGGCACGGCTGGCGAGGGGCGAATCTGTGGCGGCGGCGGCTGAACGCGGCATGGGCGTCTCCCTGTGTTCTTGTGGGCCGGCCGTCCGGTGGGAGCCGGCGGCCGTCGATGGGGCCCAGTGTAGGGAGCGCGCCGAGCGGGCCTCTATTGGGGCGTGCCGCCCGCGAACTAAAGGAATCCCCTAGTGCCCGCCGGGTTGTTTCCTAGCGCCGACGCGCTAGGCTGCGCGCTATAAAAAGCCGTACCCCGCGTTCGGGGACGCGCCCCTGAAGAGCCGCCGCCATGTTCCAGCCCGCCGAAACCGACTTCCACGCCCTCATCGAGGCCATGCCGCTGTGCATCCTGCTGCACGACGCCCAGACCAAGGAGATCCTCTGGGCCAACAGCGCCGCGCTGCAGGCCCTGGGCTTCAGCCTGGAGGAACTGGTGCCGCTGAAGGCCCCGGACATGACCAACCCGGCGCCCAAGTACCGCCGCGCCATCGGCCTGCGCTGGCTGGAAGGCGCGGCGCGCACCGGGCAGCGCGCCATCGAGTGGTGCTACCGCTCCAAGCAGGGCGTGGACATCCTTTCCGAGGCGACCGCCACCCTGGTCCACCTGGCAGAGCGCGACGTGCTGATGGTGCAGTTCCGCGACATCTCCAAGGAGGAGAAGGTCAGGCGCGACCTCAAGCGCACCGAGAGCCGCCTCAAGGCCTTCATGCAGGACCTGGCCGAAGGCGTGGCGGTGCTCGGCCCCGACGGCGACATCCGCTTCATCAGCGATTCCGCCCTGGCCCTGCTCGGCGCCGCGGACCGCCGGAGCCTGGCGCGCAACTTCCTCGACGCCTGCGACGAGAAGTCCCGCCAGCGCCTGCTCCAGCACCTGGGCCGCACGCCGCCCAGCCGCGAGCCCTACAGCGTCGCCTACCACCTGCGCCGCGGCGACGGCGACTGGCGCTGGCACCACGCCACCTGCCGCTACATCGAGATCGAGGACGACCTCTGCGGCCACCTGCTGCTGTTCCGCGACGTCACCGAACAGGTGCGCGCCGAGGAAGCCCGGCGGCAGAGCGAGCAGAAGCTGGAGTACCTGGCGCGCTACAACGCCATGGGCGAGATGGCCGTGGCCATCGCCCACGAGCTGAGCCAGCCGCTGGCCGCCACGCGCAACTTCATCGAGGGCTCGGTGATCCGCCTGGGCCAGCGGGGCGAGGTCGAGCCGAACGTGGCCTGGGGCCTGGACAGCGCGGTGCGGCAGATCGAGCACGCCTCGGAGATCATCAAGAGCGTGCGCGAGTACGTGGTGCGCCTGGAGCAGGCCGAGCAGTGCGTCGACCTCAACGAGCTGCTGGCCGACGCCCGCTACTTCATCGACCTCAAGGGCCAGCCGGCCGGCGTGCGCCTGGAACTGGCGCCCTGCGCCGAGACGCTGCCGGTGAGCTGCGAGAAGGTGCTGATCGGCCAGGTGATCCTCAACCTGGCCTTCAACGCCATCGAGGAGATGGCCGAGCTGCCCGCCGAGCGCCGCGTGCTGCGCATCCACACCCGGCGCCAGGGCGGCAGCGCCCTGCTCTGCGTCGAGGACCGCGGCCGCGGCATCGACGCCGGCGCCCGGGAGCGGCTGTTCGACGGTTTCTTCAGTTCCAAGGTCAGCGGCAACGGCATTGGCCTGGCGCTGTGCAGGAACATCGTCTCGCGCCACCGCGGCGACATCTGGGCGCAGAACGTCGAGCCCAGCGGGGCCATGTTCTGCGTCTCGCTGCCACTGGCCGCGCCCGCCGACCAACGGTGAGGCGCGGCGCCCGAGCCGCGTCGATCCTTGCCCTGGCACGCCGGCGCAAGCCCTGTCAGGGACACACAAGGGCTTGGCACGCAGAACAAGGCAGCACCGGGCAACGCGGGGCAGACTAGGGCTGCAGTCTTCTGCCCACACCGATCCGCGGGCCGACCATCCAATAAAATCGAGGGAGCCACCCCCCATGCGAATAACCAGGATCCTTGCTCGTACCACGCTGGCGCTAGGCGTCTCGCTGGCCGCCGTCGGCGGCGCATTCGCCGACCTGCCGCCGGAGACCGTCGGCCAGACGACCCTGCCGTTCCCGCCGGATCCGCACCGCGCCTACGTCGTCGACGTGGAATTCGACAGCTTCGTGACCGGCCGCGTGACCGTGGTGGACCCGGCGCAGAAGAAGATGCTCGGCATGGTCAGCACCGGCTTCGCCGCGCCTTCGACCCTCAGCCACGACCAGCGCACCCTGTACACCGCCGACCTGTACTACTCGCGCGGCACCCGCGGCACCCGCACCGACGTGCTGACCGCCTGGGACACCTCCACCCTGGCCCCCACCTGGGAAGTGGTGATCCCCAGCAAGCGCTCCGAATCCCTGACCCAGCGCTACGGCCTGGCGGTCAGCGGCGACGACCGCTTCGCCTACGTCTACAACTTCACCCCGTCCACCTCGGTGACCGTGGTCGACACCCAGGCCAAGGCGGTGACCGCCGAGATCGCCATCCCCGGCTGCGTGCTCAACTACCCGGTGGGCAAGCGCGCCTTCGCCTCGCTGTGCGGCGACGGCAGCGTGCAGCTGGTGACCCTCGGCGAGGACGGCAAGGAAACCGCGCGCAGCCGCACCCCGTTCTTCGACCCGAACAAGGAGAAGCTGGTGGAGCGCGCCATCAACGATGGCGAGACCTACTACTTCACCACCACCGAAGGCGTGATCCACGCCATCGACTTCTCGGGCAAGCAGCCCAAGGTGCTGCCGACCTGGTCGCTGGTCAGCGACGCCGAGCGCAAGGCCGGCTGGGCTCCCGGCGGCTGGCAGGAACTGGCCCTGGCGCCGAAGCTGAACCGCCTGTACGTGCTGATGCACGACAAGCACGAGCCGATGAAGTGGGAAGACCCGAGCACCGACATCTGGGTCTACGATCTGAAGACGCAGAAGAAGATCGGTACCCTCAGCGCCCCCGCCCCGGTCTGGAGCATGACCGCCACCAGCGACGACGCCCCGCTGCTGTATGGCGCCAACGTCGAGGGCGGCCTGGAGATCTTCGACCTGAAGGCCGGCAAGCACACCGGCACCGTGGAGAAGATCGCCAAGACCGCCACCCAGGTCCTGACCCACTGATATAGAGGCATGACCATGCAACCCGATCCCATCTACGTGATCGCCGCCGCCGTCTCGGTGGCGGTGATCCTGGCCAGTGCCGCCAGCCACAAGTGGCGCGCGCCGGGGCGCTTCGTGCGCCAGCTGGAGGACTACCAGCTGCTGCCGCAGGCCCTGCTCAAGCCGGCCGCCCGCGTGCTGCCGCTGGTCGAGGGCGGCGTCGCCTTCGCCCTGCTGGTGCCGGCCAGCCGTTCGCTGGCGGCCCTGGCCGCCGCCACGCTGCTGGCCCTGTACGCCGCGGCCATCGGCATCAACCTGTGGCGCGGCCGCCGCGACATCGACTGCGGCTGCGCCGGGCCCGACCAGGCCCAGCCGCTGCGCCCGGTGCTGCTGGCGCGCAACGCCGTGCTCATCGCCCTGGCCCTGCTCGCCAGCCTGCACCCGCAGGCCCGCGACCTGGGCCTGTTCGACGGCTTCGTGACGCTGGCCGCCAGCGCCGTCGCCCTGCTCCTCTACGTCGCCGCCGACGGCCTGCTGGCCAACGGCCCCCGTCTGCTCAAACTCATTGGAAGGTGAACCATGGAAGCCATGATCGTTTCCAACATCCTGCTCTGGTGCCTGCTGCTGGCACTGGCCTTCGTCGTCATGGGCCTGGTGCGCCAGATCGGCGTGCTGCACGGGCGCATCGCCCCGGCCGGAGCGCTGATGGTCGACAAGGGCGTATCGGTCAATGAACCGGCCCCGCAGGTCACCGCCGCCGACCGCCACGGCCGCCCGGTGAACTTCGGCTACGCCGGCGAGAAGGCCCAGCTGCTGTTCTTCCTCTCGCCCACCTGCCCGATCTGCAAGTCGCTGCTGCCGGCGATCAAGTCCATCGCCAAGGAACAGGCGCACCGCCTGGACGTGGTCTTCGTCAGCGACGGCGAGCCCGCCGCGCAGCAGGCGCTGATCGCCGAGCACAAGCTCGAAGGCGCCACCTACGTGGTCGGCCCGGAAGTGGGCATGACCTACCAGATCGGCAAGCTGCCCTACGCGGCGCTGATCGACAAGGCCGGCATCCTGCGCGCCAAGGGCCTGGTCAACTCCCGCGAGCACCTGGACAGCCTGTTCGAGGCCGAGCACCTGGGCAGCGCCACCCTGCAGCAGTACCTGCAGGCGCAGCAGCCTCAGGTTCACAGCCACGAGCCTGGCCACGCGCACTCGCACAGCGCCCACTGACAATAAAAAGGGATAACCGATGAAATTCCTCGACCAGCTCTTCGAGCGCTCCTCCCGCCGCATCGCCGACACCACCTCGCGGCGCAAGCTGCTCTCGCGCATGGGTTCGCTGCTGGTGGCCGGCGCCGCGCTGCCGGTGCTGCTGCCCATCGACCGCACCGGCAAGGCCCTGGCCGCCGACAAGCCGATGGCCGGCGACCCGGGCGACCCCAACAGCTGCGACTACTGGCGCTACTGCTCCATCGACGGCTTCCTCTGCTCCTGCTGCGGCGGCACTGTGTCCAGTTGCCCGCCGGGCACCGAGGTGTCCCAGGTGGCCTGGGTCGGCACCTGCCACAACCCGGCCGACGGCAAGAACTACATCATTTCCTATAACGACTGCTGCGGTAAGCACAGCTGCAACCAGTGCGCCTGCACCCGCAACGACAGCGAGGAGCCGGCCTACCGTCCGTTCAACAACAACGACGTGAACTGGTGCCTGGCGGCCAAGTCGCACATCTACCACTGCACCGTCTCGGTCATCCGCGGCGTGGCCGTGTAGGGCGCGGGGTCAGCCATGAAACGCTCGCTGCTGACCCTCGGGCTGTCGTGCCTGCTGGCCATGCCCATGGCCCAGGCACGCAGCATTCCCGACCCGCACCAGAAGCACGCGCCGGGCAACGAGGCGGAGCAGACGCCGATCGCCCAGGCCGGCTACAGCAACGCCACCAACTACCAGTTGCAGTGCGCCGGCTGCCACCTGTCCGACGGCGCCGGCTCGAAGTCCAACGACGTGCCGAGGATGCTCGGCTTCGTCGGCAACTTCCTCAAGGTGGACGGCGGCCGCCAGTTCCTGGTGCGGGTGCCGGGCATGTCCATGTCGGCGCTGAGCGATGCGCAACTGGCGGACATGCTCAACTGGCTGCTGCGCGAGGACGGCATGGCCGGCAAGAGCATGCCGGCGGACTACGAGCCGTACACCGCGGAGGAAGTAGCGGGGATTCGCCACGAAACCATGCTCAACCTCCCGGGAACCCGCGCCCAGCTGATCGCCGCGATGCGCAAGCAGGGCATCGCCATCGACGACGGCATGGGCGACTGAAAGACGCCTTTGGTTCCGCTTCGGCCCGCCGTATGGCGGGCTTTTTTTGGTTGGTTTTTCGTAGGAGCGAGCTTGCTCGCGAACAGAGTTCACTGGGAGTTGCGGGGCTGAGGTTGAGAGCACCCTCTCCCTAACCCTCTCCCTGAAGGGAGAGGGGACCGTTCGGCGTGCTCGGGTATTTTGGAGTTAGCCGGCAACGCCGCAGGTTTCCGGCTGAAACCATTCCTTCTCTCGGCACGGACAAGCCCCCTCTCCCTTCAGGGCGGGGCGCGCAGCCGAGGGCTGGGGAGAAGGTTCGGAGTCAACCGGAAACACCATGGCCGCCGGCGAGCACGGTTCGCGAGCAAGCTCGCTCCTACAAAAAACCAAGCCCCCTGCTCTACCGCAAGCCTTTTCGCGCCAAGCGTGAAACCTCCCCCACCGGCGTGCGACAATGCCTACATTTGCGGAACCCATGCTGCTGGAGAACCTATGCAGATCCTCGATAATCAGAACGACCTCGCGGGCTACCTCGGCCAACAGCGCGACAAGAAGATCACGGTCGTCACCGCCTTCGCCGCCGGCACCGAACCCCTGGTGGAAAGCCTGCGCGCCAACGGCAACCGTCTGGACATAGTGGTCGGGACCATCAACTCCTTCACCTCCCCGGACTTCATCGAGTACTGCATCGGCGAGGGCGGCGACGACCTGGCGCTGTCCGTCGACTTCCGCTACCAGAAGAGCATCCACTGGAAGCTCTACCTGGTCGAGCCGGACATCGTCATCCTCGGCAGCGCCAACTTCACCGAACTGGGCGTCGGCCTGTCCCGCGACAATGCCGTGGTCATCCAGGACGCCGCGCTCTACGCCGGGCACCTGGCCCGCGTCGAGGCGCTGAAGGCCACCGAGGGCGTGCTGCCGGCCAGCGACAGCGAGGCCTTCGACGAGGCCCTGGAAACCTACCGCTGGAACCACCGCCGTATGCAGGCGGGCCTGGCGCGCACCGCGCAGTACCTGGACGGCGAGAGCTGGCTGGGCGAGGAGTCCAACCAGAGCATCCCGCTGTTCATCTGGTACAGCGACCACTCCGAGGACTCCGAGACCACCGCCGAGGGCTTCCTGCGCGCCAGCAGCGGCGTGGACTGGGACGACGTACGCGAGTTCTTCACCTACGAATGCGCCGAGGGCGCCCTGCCCTACGAGGAAGGCGACGTGGTGCTGACCGCGCGCTGCAACGGCTCGCACATCGCCTTCTACACCTTCGACCGCATCCTCTACCGCGACGGCACCTACTACATCTATTCCTACCGCAAGAAGCGCTACCCGGCGCCGTTCAACCTGGACGACACCAAGGAAGGTCTGAAGGACGTCATCCCGCGCTGGTACGAGGAAGGCCGCACCGAGATGAACCGGGCGGACATCCTGCGCTTCATGATCTGAAGCCCCTCCCCCGGCCACTGCGAAAACGCCGCGAACGGTTCCCCGTCGCGGCGTTTTTCATTCGGGCGCCCGCTGGACAGCACCATCTTGAGGCCGCGGCGCCCGACTTCCGTGCACTTCTTCCCTCTGGCCACCTCGCTCCATGGCCGCCCCGATGGTCGGGCCCTCGCGCCACGCGGGCCGTGCCGACCAGCGACACCCTTGTATCCAAAATTCCTGACGACTTGGCCAGGTTCTTGCTTCGCTCCGGGCGGCGTGCAGGCAGCCGCCTGCGCATTTCACGGAAGATTATTTTTTCTTTCGAATCAAATAGTTAAGAGCGCCTAGCAAGATTTTGTATACAAGGTAGTAGCCAAACACACACAACCGTGTCTACATTGCTCGGCACAACAAAAACAAGCGAGTCCTCCAGCCATGAATGACCGTTCAGCTGTAGCGTCTTCCAGCACCCGCCCGGAAGACGAGAACCTCGGTGTCGGCGCCAACCTGGCGTACGGCCTGCAACACGTTCTGACCATGTATGGCGGCATCGTCGCCGTGCCGCTGATCCTCGGCCAGGCCGCCGGCCTGTCGCCCGCCGAGATCGGCACCCTGATCGCCGCGTCGCTGTTCGCCGGTGGCCTGGCCACCTTGCTGCAGACCCTCGGCCTGCCCTTCTTCGGCAGCCAGCTGCCGCTGGTGCAGGGGGTGTCCTTCGCCGGGGTGGCGACCATGCTCGCCATCCTCACCACCGGCTACGAGGGCGGCGGCATCCCGGCCGTGCTGGGGGCGGTGATGGCGGCCTCGGCCATCGGCCTGCTGATCACCCCGGTGTTCTCGCGCATCACCAAGTTCTTCCCGCCGCTGGTCACCGGCGTGGTCATCACCACCATCGGCCTGACGCTGATGCCGGTGGCCGCGCGCTGGGCCATGGGCGGCAACCCCAAGGCCGCCGAGTTCGGCAGCACCGCCAACATCGGCCTGGCCGCCGTGACCCTGGTGATAGTGCTGCTGCTGAGCAAGCTGGGCAGCGCCGCCATCTCGCGCCTGTCGATCCTGCTGGCCATGGTGATCGGCACCGGCATCGCCTACGCCGCGGGCATGACCGACTTCTCCAAGGTGGCCGAAGGCCCGATGCTGGCCATGCCGGAAATCTTCCACTTCGGCATGCCGACCTTCCACGTGGCGGCGATCATCTCCATGTGCATCGTGATCCTGGTGACCCTGGTGGAAACCTCGGCGGACATCCTCGCCGTGGGCGAGATCATCGGCACCAGGGTGGACTCCAAGCGCCTGGGCAACGGCCTGCGCGCCGACATGCTGTCGAGCATCCTGGCACCGATCTTCGGCTCCTTCACCCAGAGCGCCTTCGCCCAGAACGTCGGCCTGGTGGCGGTGACCGGCGTGAAGAGCCGCTACGTGGTGGCCACCGGCGGGCTGATCCTGGTGACCCTCGGCCTGCTGCCGGTGGTCGGCCGGGTGGTGGCCGCGGTGCCCCCGGCGGTGCTCGGCGGCGCCGGCCTGGTGCTGTTCGGCACCGTGGCGGCCAGCGGCATCCGCACCCTGTCGAAGGTGGACTACCACAACAACATGAACCTGGTGATAGTCGCCACCGCCCTGGGCTTCGGCATGCTGCCGATCGCGGCGCCGAACTTCTACCACAACTTCCCGGGCTGGGTGGAAACCATCTTCCACTCCGGCATCAGCTCCTCGGCCATCATGGCCATCGCGCTGAACCTGCTGTTCAACCACTTCAAGACCGGCAACTCCGACCAGCAGTCGGTGTTCGTCGCCGCCGAGGAACGCACCCTGCGCTACCGCGACATCGCGGCGCTGAACGAGGGCGACTACTTCCTCGACGGCAAGCTGTTCGACAAGGACGGCAACGAGGTGCCGGTGATCGACGAGGAGAACGAACACGCCGAGCACGCGCCGCCAAGGAGCGTGAAGGCTGTGGCCCACTGACGGCCAGAACGGCCCCGCGAGGGGCCGTTTTCATTAGGGGGCTGGCGTTTTACGCCTATCGCGGATGAAATCCACTCCTACGGGATATATGCCGTGCCCATCGGCAACCTCCTGTAGGAGCAGGCCCTGCATGCGATTTCGCGCGCAGGGCGCGCTCCTACAGGGGAATGGCGTGGGTGGGGCGGCGTAGGAGCGGATCTCATCCGCGAATCGCGCCGGTGGTTCCGGCTATCGCGGACAAGGTCCTCCTACGTTGCAGGCGAGCATGGCTTCTCGTAGGAGCGAGCTTGCTCGCGAACAAACGCGGTGCCATGCGGTTCGCGAGCAAGCTCGCTCCTACGAAGAGCACTTCGGTAGAGCCTGTAAGACAGTTGCTCCTACGTTGTTTTCTGGGTTATACCCCTACGCCGCATCCCGCCTTTCCGGCTCCAGCAAGCCGATGAAGGCCCGCAGTGCCGGGGTGTCGGTGCCGCGGCGCCAGAACAGCCAGGTGGTGGCTTCGGCGTGGCCGGGGGCCAGGCGGTGGATGGTCACGTTGCGCCCACCCGCCAGGCTGTCGAACATCGCCCAGGGGATGATCGCCACCCCGCCCCCCGCGGCTATGCAGGCGAGCATGCCGTGGTAGGACTCCATCTCCATGATCTTGCCCGGCACCACCCGCTGCTCGGCGAACCAGCCTTCCAGGCGCTTGCGGTAGGAGCAGCTGTCGCGGAAGGCGAACACCGTCTCCCCCGCCACGTCGCGGGCGTCGCGCACCGGCGGGTGGCCCTGGGCGCTCATCAGCACCAGCTCCTCCTGGAACACCGGGCGGCCGTCCAGCTGCGGGTGGTTGGCCGGGCCGTCGGCGAAGGCGGCGATGAAGCGGCCGGCCAGCACGCCGTCGATCATCTCCCCCGAAGGGCCGGTGGAAAGGTCCAGCTGCACCTTGGGGTAGCGCTGGTGGTAGCGCGCCAGCAGCTCGGGGATGCGCACCGCCGCGGTGCTTTCCATGGAGCCCAGGGAGAAGCTGCCGTGGGGCTCGGCGCCGCTGGCCACCTGGCGGGCTTCTTCCACCAGGTCGAGGATGCGCTCGGCGTAGTCGAGGAAGCTGCGCCCGGTGGGCGACAGGCGCAGGCGCGACTTCTCGCGGATGAACAGTTCGGCGCCCAGCTCGCTTTCCAGCTGCTTGATGCGCGTGGTCAGGTTCGACGGCACGCGGTGCAGGCGGCCCGCGGCGGCGGTGATGCTGCCGTCCTGGGCGACGGCGCGGAAGAACTCCAGCTGGGTCAGGTCCATGTTTCTCTCCGAAAGAATGGTTCTTTCTGAATTATTCATTTGTCATGAAAGGTACGCCACCTTAATTTCTCCGCCATGCCGGCGCCAGTGGCGCCGGCCCAACGACCCACGCCGCCGACCAACGGCGGCAAGCCTCACCTGCCGTGCAAGGACCTTCCATGAACCAGATCGCTGCCATCCCCGCTGCCATCTCACGCAGCCCCGCCACCGGCCAGGAACTGGCCCGCTACCCCTTCGAGGACGCCGCCCAGCTGGAAACCGCGCTGGCCCGCACCGACGCCGCCTTCCGCCAGTGGCGCGATACTCCGGTGGCCGAGCGCGTCGCCGTGCTGCGCAGGATGGCCGAGGTGCTGCGCGCCAACGTGGAGCCCATGGCCCGCGTGGAAGCCCAGGAAATGGGCATGCCGGTCACCCAGGCGCGCGGCGAGATCAACAAGTGCGCCAACCTCTGCGACTGGTACGCCGAACACGGCCCGGCCATGCTGGAAGACGAGAAGACCAGCATCGAGGGCGCGTACATCTCCTACCTGCCGCTGGGCCCGGTGCTGGCCGTGATGCCGTGGAACTTCCCCACTTGGCAGGTCATGCGTGGCGCGGTGAGCATCATCCTCGGCGGCAACACCTACGTGCTCAAGCACGCGCCGAACGTCATGGGCTGCGCCTACCAGCTGCAGAAGGCCTGGCGTGACGCCGGCCTGCCGGAAGGCGTGTTCGAGGTGCTGAACGTCGAGCCGCCGCTGGTCTCCAAGGCCATCGCCGACGAGCGTATCGCCTCCATCGCCGTGACCGGCAGCGTCGGCGCCGGCGCGGCCATCGCCTCCCAGGCCGGCGCCGCGCTGAAGAAGTGCGTGCTGGAGCTGGGCGGTTCCGACGCCTTCATCGTGCTGGCCGACGCCGACCTGGACGCCGCGGTGAAGGCCGCCGTGGCCAGCCGCTTCGGCAACTGCGGCCAGGTGTGCATCGCCGCCAAGCGCATGATCGTCGAGGAATCCGTCGCCCCGGCCTTCACCGAGAAGCTGCTGGCCGCGGTCAAGGCGCTGAAGATCGGCGACCCGCTGGCGGACGACACCTTCGTCGGCCCCATGGCCCGCTTCGACCTGCGCGACGAACTGGACGGCCAGGTGCAGCAGGCCATCGCCGACGGCGCCACCCTGCTGCTGGGCGGCCACAAGCTGGAAGGCGAAGGCAACTACTACGCGCCCACCGTGCTGGCCGACGTGAAGCCGGGCAACACCGCCTTCGTCAAGGAAATCTTCGGCCCGGTGGCCTCGGTGATAGTCGCCCGCGATGCCGAGCACGCCCTGGAACTGGCCAACGACAGCGAGTTCGGCCTGTCCGGCGCCATCTGGAGCGCCGACAAGGCCAAGGCCCAGCAGATGGCCCGGCGCCTGGTCAGCGGCGGCGTGTTCATCAACGGCTTCTCCGCCTCCGACCCGCGCGTGCCGATCGGCGGCGTGAAGAAGAGCGGTTTCGGCCGTGAGCTGTCGCACTTCGGCCTGCGCGAGTTCCTCAACCCGCAGACCGTCTGGATCGACCGCAAGTAAAGCTATAGTCTTGGCCTTTGGCCCGCGCCGCTCTCCTGGGCGCGGGCGTTGTACGCCCCGGCACCGTGCCGGGGCGTCCCACTTCAGGAGGTCCCATGATCGAGCTGTACTACTGGCCCACTCCCAACGGCCACAAGATCACCCTGTTCCTCGAAGAAACGGGGCTCGACTACCGCATCCACCCCGTCGATATCAGCGCCGGCGACCAGTTCAAGCCGGAGTTCCTCGCCTTCTCGCCGAACAACCGCATGCCCGCCATCATCGACACCGCCCCGGCGGACGGCGGCGAGCCGATCAGCGTGTTCGAGTCCGGGGCCATCCTCGTCTACCTCGCCGAGAAGACCGGCCGCTTCATGCCCGGCGACGTGCGCGGGCGCAAGACGGTGCTGGAATGGCTGTTCTGGCAGGTCGGCGGCCTGGGCCCGATGGCCGGGCAGAACCACCACTTCGTGCAGTACGCGCCGGAAAAGCTGCCCTACGCCATGCAGCGCTACATCAACGAGACCAACCGCCTGTACGGCGTGATGGACAAGCGCCTGGCGAAGGTGCCCTACCTGGGCGGCGAGGAATACAGCATCGCCGACATGGCCAGCTACCCCTGGGTGGTGCCGTGGCAGCGCCAGCAGCAGGACCTGGACGAGTTCCCGCACCTCAAGCGCTGGTTCGAAGGCATAGCCGCCCGCCCGGCGACCCTGCGCGCGTATGAGAAAGGCCAGCCGTTCTCCTCGCGGCCGTCGGTGACCGAGGAAAGCAAGAAGATCCTCTTCGGGCAGACCGCCGCCAGTGTGAGCAAGGGCTGATCGCGGACAGAGTCCGCTCCTACAGCTCCAGGGAAGCACGATCGTAGGAGCGGACTCCGTCCGCGATTATCATCGGCCACGCCGGTGGCGCGGGCCACTGTGAATCGGGCTCTTCGTAGGAGCGAGCTTGCTCGCGAACCAGCCCCGCTGCGGAACCCGTTCGCGAGCAAGCTCGCTCCTACAGGGAAGCGCCTTCCACGGTTACACGCGGAACTGCCCCATCAACCCCTGCTGGTGGTTGGCCAGGTCGTTCAGCGACTGGCTGATCTGCGCCGATTCCTGGGC